>CAYLPA010000007.1:27568-36084 GCA_964385385.1 uncultured Saprospiraceae bacterium
TTAAATATTTTCTGATGTGTTTCTTTATAGAATGTTTCAGGTTTTAGGATATCTACAACGGCAGTTAAGGCATCTTTTTCAAGCATTAATGCTCCCAGCACTGTTTCTTCCAATTCAATTGCTTGAGGTGGAATTTTCCCATGCTCAGTAAATACAGGTAGTGTAGAAGGTTTTTTTACTCTTTTCCTAGTACTTTCTTTTGTGTCTTTTTCTTTTTCATTCATATTTCAAAAATACTACATAAAAAAAATTTATTATTAGATTTTGGTATATTTTTTTATTAACAATTCATATTCAAAAAAAATCTAATATGGAAAGATAAGTTTTTTGAATGAAGGCAATTTTTCAATACGACAAGCTTTGTTCGGAATTATTGTATTCATTAGCCCGTTTGAAATTTTTGTTGGTTTTAAATCTACGAATTTATCCCAATTAGATTCATCAGCAAATCCTGTAATAACAAGTTTTGGATAATGCAAAACAGAATACATTATTTGTTTATTATCGCTTGCTTTAAAAAATTCGTTCCAATACCAGTCTTCAGAATAATTTGCATATTTATAATTTAAAGATGCATGTTTTTCGTAAATTGCCTTAATAAATTCTTTTTGAGAATTATCAAGTATTAGATTAATAAAATTTCTTCCTTTTTTGTATTTATCAAGGTTTTTCATAAAAGTGAAAAGAAATTTTATGCCCTTTGAATTACCAATTTTTTTTTCATTTCTTTTGCTCCATTGGCTATATATATTTTTTGATGGAATCAAGGCAGGTAAACGGAGATATTGTGATAAATCTAATAGCTTATCCTTATGATACAAATAATTATTTTTAATATCCCATTCGTAAGAGTTTAATACAAAATCTCTTTTATCGGGTTTAAAAAAAGGAGTTTTACATTCTTCAAAAGAAATTTGAATTTGGTTCTTAACACAAAAAAGTTTGAATAAACCTTCAGAAATTTTTCCTTTAGCAATATTAATAATTCGTTGTTCTAAAGCATCTTTATCCATTCTGTTATAAGTGAAAGGAATAGAAATAATTGCATATTTTAATGAACTCTCAATAATTTTTTCATATTGAGAAATTTCAATATCATCAAATATTATTATTTCGTCGGAAGTCATTCAGAACAAAAATAAAAATTATTTAATTTATTACATTACTTTTCCTTGGTCAGCTACAGAATCAATTGCTTTTTTTACATCTTCGGGATCTCCAAGGTAGTAACTATCTATGGGTTTAAGATTTTTGTCAAGTTCATAAACTAAAGGTAATCCTGTTGGAATATTGCTATGAAGAATATCTTCATCTGAAAGATTATCTAAATATTTTACTAAAGCCAAGAGACTATTTCCATGAGCAACAATAAGCACTTTTTTTCCTGATAATATAGTAGGAGCAATTTCATCTTTCCAAAGAGGCATGAATCTTTTATAAGTATCATGAAGACTTTCACCCACAGGAATTTCACTATCCTTCAAGTTTTTATAGCAAATTTCACTTCTGGGATATCTTTTATCAATTTTTTCTAATAATGGTGGTTTAATATTATAGCTTCTTCTCCAATTTAGTACTCGTTCTTCGCCATATTTTTTTGCAGTTTCAGATTTGTACATTCCTTGAAGAGCACCATAATGTCTTTCATTTAGTCTCCATGATTTAATTATTGGAAGCCACATAAGGTCTATTTGTTCTAAGGTTATCCAGAGTGTTCTAATTGCTCTTTTTAAAACTGAAGTGTAAGTTATATCGAAAACAAATCCTTTTTCTTTTAAATATTTTCCGGCATTTTTGGCTTCATTAACACCTTTTTCAGATAGGTCAACATCTGTCCATCCTGTGAAACGATTTTCTTTGTTCCAAACACTTTCGCCGTGCCGCAATAAAACAAGTTTATACATATTAAATCCTATAATTTTAATTTTTAATTGAATAAAAATACAATTTTTTTTTAACTAACAAAATACTTTTAAAATTAATTTTCCCCTCAAAATATGAAAAATAATTATCCAATTAACAATCCTGAAAATCGGGAGTGAGTTTATTTTTTAAGGCTTAAATCTTTTTGCATAGATAAATAATTTCTCCTTTCGGGAGACGGTGACGTTCGATAGATTCAGCGCTGAATGTATTTATATATTCATCACTAAAAACATTAAAACCAGCTTTTTTAAGTCGTTTTTTATAATCTAATCCATGAAATCGGACATGGTCATATTGTCCGAAATATTTTTCTCTTTCCAAGGGGTCAGTGATTGAAGGGTCTTCAAAAGTTTCATTAAGATTTGGATTTATCGGAACCTGCAAAATTGCCCATCCTCCTTTTTTCAAAACACGAAAAATTTCTTTCATAGCTGTTATGTCATTGTCCACATGCTCAAGAACGTGATTACAAATAATAACATCATAAATATTATCGTCAAACTGAATATCCATAATATCAACTTTAATATCGGCAATAGGAGAATCAATATCGGCAGTGATATAATCAAGATTTTTCAATGCTCTAAATCGTTTAATAAAAGGTTGCTCAGGGGCAATATGTAATACTTTTAAGTTGTCGGAAAAGAAATTAGTTTTGTTTTTTAGATAAAGCCAAAGCAGTCTATGTCTTTCCAATGACAGACAATTGGGACATAATCTGTTTAAAGCTCCTTTGTTTCCCCATGGTAAGAATTTTCTGAAATTGCTTTCGCAAATCGGACAATTGACTTTATTGCCTACATAGAAAATAGCTATGATTTTGCTGAAAATAAAACTGAATCGGATTAAAGTCTGACGGGGAATATTCCGAACTAAATATTTCATTAACTTTCTCATGTAGAATTTTATTAATCAATTTTACTTTTGATTGAATAAAGGAAAAGCGCAAAAATAAGGAAAAAAATGTTAAGAATTGATTTCAATTTTTTTTGGGCTATCAATTTGAATGCTTGTTATTTTATGATTATGATAGTACATTTGTTTTAATCCACTTTTTGAATAAAGGGTCGCTAAATTGATAACTATTATTGTCTCCTTTAATAAGTACTCCCCTGTTTTTTAACTGATCTAAAGTTCGAAAAATATTAATGCCACTATTACGTAGTGCAGCATAAACACCATTGCTTGATTTGACTATAGTAATAATAACTTTAACCGTTGATTTACTTGCTGAAACTTCTTCCCAACTTTTTTCAAGATAGTTACGTTCTGATTGTAGCATGGTTTCAATTAGTTGATTGAATGTTGGCAATTTATCGTACAATTTATAAAATATTATTGTTTCTTGTAAAGCAAGTTGTGAATAATAAGGATGACCTTGAGTAAATTGTAATATTTGTTCAGATAATTTTTCGTATTTTGTAATTCCAAAATATTTAAATTTCTTTTTAAAGTATGCAGAAAATTTAATAGGTTCAATAAATCCAAGATTTATTACTCGGGCAAAGCGATAAAAAGGAGCTTTTTGGGTAACAAACAGATTGTTCATAACCGATTCGTAGCTTCCAGAAAAAATGTAACTTGTATTTTTGTGTTGCTGTGTTTTTGAACGAAACAGTTTTACTATTTTATTCCCATTTAATTTAGAAATGTCGCCAAACTCATCGAAAGCACATATCATTTGTTTTTTATTTTTAATGGCGTAGTCATCTATAAAATCGATGCTGTTTTCAAGGAGTTTCCAGTGATTTTGATTGCTTTCGGCAAAGCTTAAAAGAAATTCAAAATCTTCAATAACTGCTTTTAATTTAGCATTTTTAAACAACTTAAGAGCTGATTGTGCTGATTTTTTAAAGATAGCATCAAGTTTATTATTTTTCAGAACTTGGGCTGTTATTTGTTCAGAAAGTGCTGCTATTGTTGGTGATGCAAAAATGTCAACGAAGCTGGTATATTTTTTTTGTTTCTTAAGATGTGATAGAAGTTCCAATACTAATGATGTTTTACCAAATCGTCGTGGAGCAATAAGTACTATACTTTGTCCCATCTGGAGCAACTCAATCATTGTGTTTATATCTTCTTCTCGTCCTATAAATTCGCTGCCAGTTACCGGTATTCCTGCTTGTATCTTAGACATAATAATTATTGTTTTTTTACAAAGATATAAAAATTAATAATACAAAAGTTGTATACTGCGTTTTTTATTAAGTTTTATAAAATTTGTTTATTGTTTGTAAAGGGTAATAAAACAATTAATAAGAGTAGTACAGAAGTTGTATAGTACTCAGTGAGTACTATGCGAATATTGCATTAATAAAATATTTAATAAAGTACAAAAGTAGTATTATACAGTTAGTGTATTGTCATATAAAGGAAATATATATCACCCTAACTAAAATACAAATACATAATTATGAGCAATTATTTAGATTATTATATTATATGAAAATCCTAATAATTCATTTTGTAATTTATAATAAAAATAGTTTGATATTTATAAATTTAATTAATTTTGGTTAATATTGTAGTAAATTCAAAAACACACACGGAGGAAAAATTATGACATTAATATTAAATAGAAAAGATGTGATTTCTGTTTTAGAAATGAAAGATTGCATGGATGTTGTTGAAAGTGCTTTCAACGAATTGGCAAATGGTACAGCAGTTTTACCTTTACGAACTCCTATCACACCACCTGACGGACTTTCGCTTTATATGCCTGCATATTTAAAAGAAGCCGGAGCTCTTGCTTGCAAAGTTGTTACGGTTTATAAAAATAATCCCAAAAATTATAAACTACCTGTTGTTATTGGTAAAGTTTTGGTTCAGGACACAAAAACTGGTGATGTGGTTTGTATTATGGATGGTGGTTATTTAACTGCTGTTAGAACTGGTGCTGTTAGTGGTGTTGCAACAAAATATCTGGCAAGAAAAGATTCAGGACAAGTTGTAGGAATTTTTGGGACTGGTGTTCAGGCGTGTATGCAACTTTGGGCTGTTGCCATTGCAAGAAATATTTCTAAGGCATTAATTTATGATATTTCTGATGAAGCTGCAAATAAGTTTAAAGATGAAATGGGTGCAAAGCTTAATCTCGAAATTATTAAAGTTAATTCACCTGATGAAATTTTAGAAGCCGACATTATTTGTACTGCAACATCTTCTGCCACTCCAATTTTTGATGGAGCAAAAGTTAAAACAGGAACACATATCAATGGAATTGGAAGTCATACTCCCAATGCTCGTGAATTGGATACCGAAATTGTTAAGAGAGCAAAATTTATTGGTGATGCAAAAGATGCATGTTTTAACGAAGCCGGCGATATTATGATTCCATTGCAAGAAGGGGCTATAGACGAATCACATTTTTATGCTGAGTTGGGAGAAATTATTGCTGGTCAAAAAGTGGGCAGAATAAATAATAAAGAAATAACTCTTTTCAAATCAAATGGTTTGGTAATTCAGGATGTTGCAACTGCAAAACTGATTTACGATAAAGCTCTTGAAGCAGGTATTGGAGTTAATGTAGATATTTAAAAAATCTTTTTATTTAGAAAATAAAAAATTCTAAATGCACGTTGTTTGATAAGAAATTTAATTATAAATTTTGAAGATTTTTTTCAATAATGAATTATAAAAACTTTATATACTTTTTTCTAATATTTCTTTTTGTTGGATGTTCAAAAAACAATGAGCCTAAACAAGAAATAAATAATGAGAATATTATTTCAAAAGATAAGATGGTTGAAATATTAGTTGATTTTTACCTTGTTGAATCTGCTATACAATATAATACAAGATTTAGAATTAACACAAGAATATTTTCTAATTATTATTATAAACCAATTTTAGAAAAGCATAAAATTACTCCTGAAGATTTTCATGAAAGTATAGAATATTATTCTAAAGATATTGATGGAATTGATGAAATTTATACAGAAGTTATTTCTATCCTAAGCGAAAAACTTAGTGAAGTAAAAAACGAATAATTTATTGTCTTGTATAAACTGCAGCTACTTCGTCAATGTCTGCTCCATCGTTGACATAGTATGTCAAATTTATTGTATTTCCTGACAAACTCCCTGAACCGTATATTGTTAAATTACAAACAGATTGCGATTGAATTGTAAGAGAACTTTTTGTAGCTATTGCGCTAACCTTATCTTCATCAGCATTACCGAGATGATAAAAATTTGAAATCAATACTTCGGTGCTGTTTGAAGGATTTAAAGTAATATCAACAGTAAAAGTAATTGGGTTGGGATATAAGGTGCTTGTTTCTTCAGCAAGCCAGCTTCCTACATAATTATCCCTAGGGTCAACAAAGGGTTCTTCTTCATCGGGATTACAAGCATAAAAAGTTAAAACAATAATTACTGAAGCAAACAGAAGTTTCTTTATAAATTTTTCCATGCGTCAAAGTTAGCAAATTTTATACCAATAAAATTGTTAAAAAATATTATCAATTAATTCGTCATCGGCAATATTTGGGAAAGTGATTTTCAGATTAGCTTCTTTTTCCATAGCTCTTTTAGCCGAAAACATAGCACCGCTATTTCTTGCCCAGCTTCGTCGTGCAATTCCGTTATGAACATCCCAATAAAGCATTTGTTCTATTCTTCTGTCAGCATCGGCCGAACCGTCGAGGACCATTCCAAAACCACCATTTATAACTTCGCCCCAGCCAACACCGCCGCCGTTATGAATGGATACCCATGTAGCTCCGCGAAATGCATCACCTATAACATTTTGAATTGCCATGTCGGCAGTAAACTGAGAACCGTCATAAATATTTGATGTTTCTCTGTAAGGAGAATCTGTTCCGGATACATCGTGATGGTCGCGTCCTAAAACAACAGGAGCTGAAAGTCGTCCTTCTTTTATAGCTTTATTAAAAGCAGTAGCAATTTTTGTTCTTCCTTCGCAATCAGCATAAAGAATTCGAGCTTGTGAGCCGACAACAAGATTGTTTTGTTTTGCTTCTTTAATCCAACGGATATTATCTTTCAATTGTTGGATGATTTCTGGTGGAGCATCTTTGGCAATTTCTTCCAAAGTTTCGATAGCAATATTATCGGTTAAATCAAGGTCAGCAGATTTTGAAGAAGTGCAAACCCAACGGAAAGGACCGAAACCATAGTCAAAGCACATTGGTCCCATTATGTCCTGAACATAGGAAGGATATTTGAAATCTCCGTTTTCTTTTAGAATATCGGCACCCGAACGACTTGATTCAAGAAGAAAAGCATTTCCATAATCGAAGAAATACATACCTTTATCAGAGAGTTTGTTTATTGCTTCAACTTGTCGAATTAAAGATTCCTTAACTTTTTCTTTAAATTTTTCAGGATTTTCAACCATCATTTTATTTGATTCTTCAATACTTAATCCAACAGGATAATATCCCCCTGACCATGGATTATGTAAGGAAGTTTGGTCTGAACCTAATTCTATAAAAATATTTTCTTTTACAAACTTCTCCCACAAATCAACAATGTTTCCCTCATAAGCTAAGGAAACGGCTTCTTTATTTTTTTTAGCAATAATAATTCTGGCTAACAACTCATCAAGATTTGTGTAAGCTTCATCAACCCATTTTTGTTCAATTCTTTTTGCAACAGCATTAGGATTTATTTCGGCAATAACACCAATAGAGCCGGCAATTGTAGAAGCTTTTGCTTGAGCTCCTGACATTCCTCCAAGTCCTGAGCTTACAAATAATTTCCCGGCTAATCCCTCCTTATCTTTTTGTATTTTTCTTCCTGCGTTTAAAACTGTTATAGTTGTTCCATGAACAATACCCTGAGGTCCAATATACATAAATGAACCTGCTGTCATTTGTCCGTATTGTGAAACTCCGAGAGCATTAAATTTTTCCCAATGGTCGGGTTTTGAATAGTTAGGAATAACCATTCCGTTAGAAACTACAACACGTGGAGCATCTTTATGAGATGGGAACAAACCCAAAGGATGACCGGAATTTAAAATGAGAGTTTGTTCATTGGTCATTTCGGCAAGATATTTCATTGTTAAAAGATACTGAGCCCAATTCTGAAAAACAGAGCCGTTTCCACCGTAGGTAATTAATTCGTGAGGATGTTGTGCAACAGCATAATCAAGATTATTACTTAGCATAAGCATAATTGCCCCAGCCTGTTTTGTCTTGCATGGAAATTCTTCAATGCTTCTTGCTGTGATTTTATATTGTGGACGATAACGATACATATAAATCCGCCCATATTTTTTTAGTTCTTCAGCAAATTCAGGAGCTAAAACTTTATGATGTTTTTTATTGAAATAACGGAGAGCATTTTTAAGTGCAAGTTTTTTTTCAATATTTGATAAAATGTCTTTACGAACTGGAGCATGATTTATTTCATAAGAATATTCTTGAGCTTTTGGCATTTCATCAGGAATGCCTTGTAAAATTGTTTTTTGAAAGTCTGAAAGTTTCATATTTTTTTATCTATAATTTAATATTTATGTTTTGATTTTTAATTTTGACTAAATATTTTGAGATGTATCTCAGTTTTTCTTAACCTTAAATCCGCAACATTTATTAATAAAACAAGTTAAATAGCTGTGCAAAA
>CAYLPA010000008.1:0-34035 GCA_964385385.1 uncultured Saprospiraceae bacterium
TCACAATGTGAGAGCTCTTCGTGGGCCCACCTGGACTCGAACCAGGGACCAATTGTCCCGAAAGCTTTCGGGAGAGTCAACTACTCTTTTTGGTTTCCTTAAATATCTTACTAATAATCTCGGGGTATTGTTTTAGGTTTTTAATGTAACTGCTGCTTTTCATCGATTTAATTTTTCTTTCCAGACGAATTGCATGTGCATAATCTGCCGTCTTAATTTTAAGGAACAATTTCCAGTCGTCAGAATTGGATGTAAACCTATTATTACCGTAAGCATGAATGTTGTGCTTTAAAATGCGCTTTTCCAAATCATCCTGACAAGCACCAGTATAAAATTTCGTTAAATTTTCTGAATAAATAATATAACAACAACACATTCAATAAAGGTATAGAAAAAACCCAACACTGTGTGCTGGGTTTTTTTATGTGGGCCCACCTGGACTCGAACCAGGGACCAATTGATTATGAGTCAACTACTCTAACCAGCTGAGCTATAGGCCCTATTTTTTCATAGAAAGAATCCTTTATTAAAAGGGAGTGCAAAATTAATCAAATTTTTATAAATACAAGATTTTGAATGAAATTCTTATAGAAATTTTGTAATGATTTGAAAATATTTAGTCAACAAAACTAACTTTTCTTGTAACAATATCTTGGTTGGTTTCTATTTGGATATAATGAATTCCTTTATTGAAATCAGCAGTTGAAATTTTAATAAAATTATCATCAACAATTTTGATCATCATTAATTGACCGAGAGCATTAAAAATTTTGATATTTTTAATATTATAAGAGGCCTTAACAAACAAAACATCTTTGGTTGGATTTGGATATATGTTGAGGTTAATAGTTTTTGGAGCTTCTTCAATACCCACGCTTTCATCAACAACGATGTCATCAATAAACAACATAAAATTATCGGCTGCACTATAAACATGCCATCCAAGATAATATGTTCCGGTTTGTGCCACAGAGAAAGAATCATAAACAACAACATAATTTTCAGTGTCAATATAACTTAAATCCTTAATTGATGTAGTCATAGCACCAGAATATGCATTAGTTCCAATAAACAATTCTAAGCTTTCGGGGTATGTTGACAAAGCAACTTTGGTTAAAAATTTTACGGCATAATATTTTCCTGCATCAAGATTAAGGCAAGTAGAAAACAGCCAATCATCAGCAGCAAAAATTCCGTTTGGATTCCATGAATAAACAAAACAAGATGGATTTGTATAGCCACCGGTATTGGATTGATACCAAGTGTAATCATCGTTATTCCCATCTTCAATTTTCCATCCTATCATATCATCCAATGGTTCAAATCCATTAGAATAGGGTGGTGAAAATGGAAAAACGTTAGATATTGTTACAGAAAGAGTATCGTTATTATTGTATTCGTCATTAGGCAAAGATGTATATGTTGTTATGTCGTAATTGCCGGTTGGAATCATATAAATTCCGAAATCGAATTGAAAATCATAGGATTCGTAAGGATTAAGAGGATCGGGAAGAGTGTCTGTAACAAGAATAGAATCATATAAATAACATACAACCAAATTATACAAAGTGTCAAACCCTAAATTCTTTACAGTAATTTTAATTTTTTCATTACTTCCCAAGCCACATGATGTTATAGGAGATAATAATTTTGTAACACTTGCATCTTTCGCAACATAAATTGAAGATAAAGTGTAAGCAAAAACTCCGTTTGGGTTTCCCTGGTATAGCCCTCCCAAAATTGTTGTTCCTGTAGATATGTCTGTATATGTAAATAAACCACCGGCTACTGCGCCAACAGAATTTAGCGCAACATCAATAGTTGCATCATGAATTAAACCTGTTGGTTTTTTAGCAGGAATACTTAACTGAACAATATCGCAATAATTACCACCTTGGTTAAAAACCCAAAGGTAAGGACCCCCAAGTGTAATATTGTCATAAGCAGAACCATAAATATTGGCAAGCTTATGAGAAGCGGCAGGAATTGTGTCAAGAATTACTCCTGCTTTATTTATAAGAAGAATATTGCTTGCCCAATTACCTATCCAAAAAGAATTAAGAGATTCATCAAAAGCAATATGCCTTACTTCTACTCCTGATGGACAGGAGATTTTACCAATCAATGTTTTTGTATTAAAATCCATTTTATAAATAATAGAATCAACAGAGCCACCATAAAAATAAGTTCCGTCAAAGGCAAGGTCTCTAAGATAAGAAACGCCGGAAATAGTAAATTTTTCAATGAAATTTGCCAACATATCATATTTAATAATTGTATCGCTATTCCATTGAGCTGTGTATATGAAACTGCCATCAGTTTCAACGCCTGCCTGATTTAAACCTCCTGCGTTAATGGCTTTATTAAATTGAACCACCCAATTTGATTTTGAACCTTTAAAAAGATTTTTTGTTTGGTTTGAAGTTTGGTAAATTTTTACATTTTTTGATTTATCTGTAGAAAAATTAGTAATCGGATTTTTCGATTGGGAATATGTAAATGAGATAAAAAAAATGTGTACCAGAACAAGAATGTAAATTTTTTTCATTTTAAAATTTATTTAAATACCTAAAAGAGGGTTATAATATACGTTCAAAACTAATAAATGTTACTAATTACACAAACACTTATTATATATAGACAACAAAAATTTAAAATGGTTGTTTATTGCATAAAATAATATAACTAACAAGATGCAAACAGTTTTATGTAGACTCTTTAAAATTTATACTAACATTTTGGTAAATTTCTTTAATTGTGGTCTCTGCCAAAGATTTTTGAATTAAGAAAAAAGATTTCAGAATCATCAAAATTTTTAATTTTTTTAAAATTATATTTAGTTTTTAATATATTAATTTCTTTTGAGAAATCCCAAGGGCAATCATAAAACATAACAAGGTAAACACTTTTTTCTTTTGAACAATTTTTAACAAAGTCGGAAATAGTTATTGTTTTTTTATTTGAAAAATAATAAACCGCCTCCCTGCCCCAAACTATGAGAGACAGAAGGATAAATTATTGAATCGGGAGACAAGCCCAATCCATATTTTGATGTGCCGAAAAGAACAAACAAACTCCTTACAATTGAAATAATTGTAAGAAAAAAAATAATGTAGTTTTTGTTGCTTGTTGTTTTCAAGTTTAAATAATTTGTTAAAGCGGCTTGTATAGCCAATAATTTTCAGAAACTGTTTCTCCGTCAATCCAAAAATCTTTATGAGACGTTTCATAAATTAATTCAAAATTAACTAATTGTTCAAGCTCAGTTGTATCTGAAACCAAAACTAAAACTTTTTTATTTATCAATAGTTTATTTTCGGTTCGTTTAATAAGAGATTCAATAGAAGCGTTAGTTTTGTTTAGGGTGTGTTTGTCCCATGTTCCAAAAGAACCCATTCTGTTGGTTTGAACATACCAAATTGATTTTTGGTTAATATATGGAATAACTGCGATTGCTCTAAAAACGGAAAATGCAGCAATCTCATAGTCGTCAAAATCATCGTTTTTAATAAAATCCCCCATGTCTTTTGCTCCTGAAAAATTATATTTTAACTCCTTATAATATGTGTTAAAACTATAAACAACAGAATACGATAAACATAGCATTAAAATTCCATAGAATATATTTCTTAAAACACTAATATTTTTATTGAGAACTTCATTAAATGGGATGAATTTAATAATTGAATAGTTGTTTTTATAGTATTTCTGAATCCACAATATATAAATCATAAATACTAATATCATTGCATGATGCCGATGGTAACCTCCATGTTTAAATACAAACACATAAATAAATCCTGAAAATGTAATAGAAATTAAAAATATAAGCTTTGGTTTTTTTATCAATGAAATGCAAAAAACTAGAACAAGCAATGTAAAAAACAAGAAAGTATAAATACTATGATGATAAAAACGAAGTGGAATAAAAGCATTAGTGAACATTTTTGCTGGAGCAATATAATTACAATAAGTAAAAACTGAGCTTATAATATTAGCATCTGGCGGAATTAATTGAAAAACTAAGAATATAAAACTTAGCAAAATGATTAGCCATGAAATAAAATAAATCTTCTTTGACTTGAAAATATTTAAGCTTTCAAATACAAATAATGATGAAATAGCAAAGGCAATAATAGCTCCAAATACATTGGTATTAAACAAAAAGAAAATCAAAACTGAAAAAACAATCGGCTTTTCAAATCGCTTTTCATACATAGAAGCAATCAAAAACAAAAACAAAATCGTTAATGAATAATTTCTAGCAACAACAGCGTATTCATAAGCTAAATAATAGGAAAAAATGAATAGGATTTTAAAAAGTTTTGAAAAGTCTGATTTGATTACAAAAACAGAAATTCCCCCAATAGAAATTACTAAATGAATAATGTTTATGCTAAAATAAGGAAGGCCTGCTTTTGCAAAAGGAGCAATAATTAAATGCCACAATGCAGGTGTTCCTTCGTAGCACATTTGATTAATTATGCCAAAAAAATTCAAATCACGGGCAATTAACCATGCCTGTGCCTCATCTCGCCATGGTTCGTGATGATATATGCCAAAAGCAACAAGCAAAGAATAAATCACTATTAATCCAAACGAAAAAAAATTAAATCCTGACCGATCTTCGCAATTAATATTTAGCCAGAATTTTTTTAATTTATTAAATTTTTTAGCGTTTTTCATGATATTCTTCTTCAGCGTTTACCCCCCAAATATTGTCCTTAGATTTAACTCCATTAACAATATTTTCAACCGCTATCATTGCTGTTAGCATTGAGTGGTCCATATTATTATAACGATGCATGCCGTTTCTGCCTATCAAAAAAAGATTTTCAATTGTGTCGGTAAAATTTCTAACGACATCAAATTTATCATAGGTTCCAAAATATGCAGGATAGGTTTTTTCCATACGAATTACGGTAAAATCGAGAACGTCATTTTTGTCAATAATATCAATTTTACATAATTCATCAATAGCAAATTTTCCCATTTCGTCATCTGGTTTGGACCAAATCTCATCCCCTTCGTTGCAAAAATATTCTAAGCCCACCCAAATTTTATTAAGGTTTTTAACCAAATAAGGACTCCAATTATTAAAAATTTGTAATCTGCCAACCATAACATCTCTTTCCTGGGTATAAATCCAGTTGTCGGGAACGATATTGTTTATCGTTTTAATTTTGGTGTTATTTTTTATTTTCATTTTATCTAAAAGCAAACCAACAGAAATATAATCACGATAAACCAAACCATTTGCAATTTCATTTACTTTTGTAGAAACCGAATTCTTAAAAGCACCGATTAAATCTTTTACAGGCATTGAAGAAAAAAAATAATTTCCTTCAACAACAAACACTTTATCTGTTTCAAGATTTTTGACGTCAACACGTACAATAAATTTTTCTTTTTTATGAATTCCAACAACTAAATGTTTTGTGAAAATTTCTCCACCATTTATTTTAATCCTATTGGCAACTTCTTCCCATAATTGTCCGGGACCAAGTTTGGGATACAGGAATTTTTCAATAAGACTTGTTTCGATATTTTTTTGCTCAATAGATGTTTTCTTCTTAAAAATATTTTTAACAGAATGAATTAGTGCTTTAGAAATTGACAAGCCCTTTACTCTTTGTGCTCCCCATTCAGGTTTTATTTGTTGGCAATCTACGCCCCAAACTTTTTTCGTATAATCCTTAAAAAATATTTTATACAACTCTTTTCCAAACCTGTTGATGAAAAAATCTTCAAGAGATTTTTCGGGTTTAATAGGAAAAAGCAAAATTTTTAAATAAAAAAAGCCAATTTTTGCAATTTTAATAAAACCAAGATTGGTAAGAGTTTTAAAGTTTAAAGAAATTGGATAATCGAAAAATTTACGCAAAAAATATATTCGAGAAAGGCGTTTGCGAACCAACATTACTTTGTCGGAAATCTCGGGGTCGGAATAATTATTTGATGATTTCTTATGTTCAGAAAAGGAATTTAATAAAATTTCTTCTTTTGATGGAGATGTTTGAAGTGGCATTATTTCTAGCCACCAATTCATAACGCGCTCGGATTTTGAAAAAAATCGATGACCTCCCAAATCTATTCTATTGCCTTTATAATTAAGAGTCTTGGAAATCCCTCCAATGTGTTCACTTTTTTCAAAAACAATTGGATTAATATTTGTGTTTTTCAGTAATTCAAAAGCTGCAGTAAGTCCTGCGGGGCCTGCACCAACAATTATTGCTTTTTTCTTTATGCTATCATCATGCATAATACAAAGAAAAGCAAATTCTTAAAATTTATCAACAAAAACAAAAGGAATTTTTAAAGGTCTTCAGCAACAGGGTCAAGCATTTCTACTTCTTCATCTTCCTGTTTTGTGAAATAACGCTTCTGAAAAATAATTAACATGAAAACACCAACTGAAATTGATGAATCGGAAATATTAAATACCGGACGGAAAAAAACTAAATCCCGACCTCCTAAAAAAGGAAACCAATCAGGATAATATCCTTGAATAATTGGAAAATATAGCATGTCAACAACCCTTCCGTGTAAAAATGTTCCATAGCTTGTGCTTTCAGGAAAAATACTTGCAACTGTTTGAGAGAAAAAATTACCACTTTCGCTAAATATTAAACCATAAAAAGCACTATCAATTATATTTCCGATAGCACCAGCGAAAATTAAAGAAACGCTAATTATTAATCCTGTTTTTTCTTTTTCTTTAGTGATTTTAAATAAATACCAACCAATTGCACAAATTGCCAATATTCTAAAAACACTTAAACCGAGCTTACCAAATTTTCCCGCAAACTCCCAACCAAAAGCCATCCCGTTGTTTTCGGTGAAATGGATTATAAACCAATCTCCCAAGACATAAATATCCTGACCAAGAAACATATTGGTTTTTACTAAAATCTTGATTGTTTGGTCAAGAATTAAAACAAGGAAAATAATTAATAATGGTTTTTTCAAAATATAATAATGAAGGTAATAAAATTGAAAGAATTTATTTTTTTGAGTATTGTTTTAGTTTTGCGTCAATGCTAAGTGTAGCATGAGGAACGCTTTTTAATCTTTCTTTTGAAATAAGCCTTCCTGTTTCTCTGCAAATACCATAAGTTTTGTTTTCAATTCTTATTAATGCGTTTTCTAAATTTTTAATAAACTTATGCTGACGAGCTGCCAACTGACCGTTTTCTTCCTTAGAAAGAACAATATTTCCCTCTTCAAGTACCTTAAATGTTGGAGAAGTATCATTGATATCATTTTCGTTATTGTTTCTATATGCATCAGTGAGCAATTTTAAATCTTCATTTGCTTCTTTCAATTTTTTTAGAATTAATTGTTTGAATTCTTCCAATTCTTCGTCAGAATATTTTGTTTTAACTTTGTTTTCTTGTGTTTCCATGGTTTAAGTTTTTTTAAAAGAGTAAAAAACAGTTTAACTTATTATAATTTTTCAATATCAATATAAGCTTTTATATTGTCAACAAGCTCTATAAGAATTTTGTCAAAACTATCTATTTTTTCAACAACCTCTAAAGATTTTGCTAAGGTTTCTGAGCAAATATATGTATAATTATTTTTAATTGAAGAAATAATTTCATCATTTTTTTCAATTTGAATTAATATCTTGTCGGTTACATCAAAATTTTTATCTTTTCTAAGATTTTGAATTCTGTTAATCAGCTCACGTGCAATGCCTTCTTCTCGCAATTTGTCAGTAATTGTTATATCAAGAGCCACAGTTAAATTGTTAATGTTTGCTACCACCCATCCCGGAATATCTTCAGTTATAACCTCTACATCAGAGAGTAAAATTACAATTTTTTGATTATCGACAATTAGTTCGTATTTTTCTTCGTGTTCAATTTTGTTAATATCATTTTGTGAAAAAGCACTAATTGCAAAAGCAATTTGTTTCATTAGTTTCCCATACTTAGGACCAAGGCTTTTAAAATTTGCCTTAATTTTTTTCACCAAAATATCTGAGGCATCATTAATATATTCAATCTCTTTAACATTGATTTCTGAAATAATCAAATCCTTAACTGCCTCTATCTGGTTTTTTAAATTTTCATTTAAAACAGGAATCATAATTTTGTTTAAGGGTTGCCTTACACGAATGTTTGTCTTTTTTCTTAAAGATAAAGCCATTGAAGAGATTTTTTGTGCAAGCTGCATTCTTTCTTCAAGGTTTTTGTCTATTAATTTTTCATTAGCATCATTAAAATCTGTTAAGTGAACAGATTGTTCCTTATGTTTGTTTGTAATAGAGTTCAAGTCAATAAAAAGCCTGTCCATGAAAAAAGGAGCTATTGGTGAAGATAGCTGCGCAACAGTTTCAAGGCATTTGTATAAAGTTTGATAGGCGGAAATTTTATCATCGGTATAGCTTCCCTTCCAGAATCTTCTTCTGCATAAACGAACATACCAATTGCTTAAATGTTCATTAACAAATTCAGTAATAGCTCTACCTGCTTTTGTAGGTTCGTAATCAGCATAAAATGCATCAACTTTTTTTATCAAAGAGTTCAGTTCAGAGATAATCCAGCGGTCAATTTCGGGTTGACTTTCAACAGGAATATCATCTTCTTTATAAGCGAAACCATCAATATTAGCATACAATGCAAAAAAAGCATAAGTGTTGTAAATCGTACCAAAAAATTTCCTTTGTACCTCAGCTATGCCCTTAAGATTAAATTTAAGGTTGTCCCAGGGTTGTGCATTTGTAATCATGTACCAACGTGTTGCATCTGGACCATATTTTTCAATTGTCATGAAAGGATCAACTGCGTTTCCAAGGCGCTTTGACATTTTATTACCCTCTTTATCTAAAACTAAACCGTTGGAGATGCAAGTTTTATATGACACAGAATCAAACAACATTGTAGCAATTGCATGCATAGTAAAAAACCAGCCTCTTGTTTGGTCAACACCTTCGGCTATAAAATCGGCAGGAAAATTATTCTTAAATTTATCTTTGTTTTCAAAAGGATAATGCATTTGAGCATAAGGCATGCATCCGGAATCAAACCAAACATCAATAAGGTCGGTTTCGCGATGCATTTTCTCTCCACTTTCCGAAACCAAAACGATGTCATCAACAAAAGGACGATGGATGTCAAAAGTATTATAATTATCTTCAGAAAAATCATCGGTAGCAAATTTTTCAAAAGGATTAGAATTCATAAATCCGGCATCTATCGATTTTTTTATTTCTTGTTTTAATTGTTTAATCGAGCCAATACAAATTTGTTCGGTTTTGTTTTTTGTTGCCCAAATTGGTAATGGAACTCCCCAAAATCTGGACCTTGAAAGATTCCAGTCAACAAGATTTTCAAGCCAATTTCCAAAGCGACCTACACCGGTTGAAACAGGTTTCCAATTAATTGTTTTATTGTACTCAATCATTTTGTCTTTATAATCGGTGGTTTTAACAAACCATGAATCTAAAGGATAATAAAGAATTGGCTTATCGGTTCTCCAGCAATGAGGATATGAGTGTTCATATTTTTCGGTACGGAAAGCTTTATTTTCTTTTTTTAGTTTAACAATTATGTCAACGTCAACGCTTTCTTTAGATTTAGGGTCAAAGTTCGGGTCATATTCGTTTTTAACAAAGCGACCGGCAAATTCGCCCATAGCATCAACAAATTGTCCTTTTTTGTTTACCATGGTTAACGAACCAATTCCGGATTGTTTTCCGACACGAAAGTCATCTGCACCAAAACTTGGAGCAATATGAACGATTCCTGTACCTTCTTCAATTGTAACAAAATCACCAATTATAACTCTAAAAGCATCGCCATCTTTGGGCTGTTCGTAAGGCAAAAGTTGTTCGTAACGAATCCCATCAAAATCAATTCCTTTGTATTCTTTTTCAATTTCAAAATATTCGTATTTGCGTTCAGAATTTTTTGGAAAATATTTCGACAAAAGATTTTCGGCAAGAATTACTGTAATGTTTTGTGATGTGTATTTATTAATTGTTTTTACTTTAACATATTTTATGTTTTTTCCTACAGCAAGAGCAGTGTTTGAAGGCAATGTCCAGGGCGTGGTTGTCCAGGCAATAAAAAATATATCATCATCAGAATTGTTAAACAAAAATTCAGATTTATTATCTCTGACGACTTTAAATTGTGCAACAACAGTTGAGTCTTTAACATTTTTATAACACCCTGGCTGGTTTAATTCATGAGTACTTAATCCTGTTCCGGCAGCAGGCGAATAGGGCTGAATGGAATATCCTTTATATAAAAGCCCTTTATCGTAAAGTTTTTTAAGTAGATACCAAACAGTTTCAATATATTTATTATCAAAAGTTATGTAAGGATTTTCAAGGTTAATCCAATATCCCATTTTCTTGGTTAGATCGTCCCAGGAATTCTTATACTTCATTACTTCTTTTCGGCATTGCTGATTATATTTTTCAATAGATATGCTTTTGCCGATATCATCTTTTGTAATTCCAAGAGTTTTTTCAACAGCAATTTCTATAGGTAATCCATGTGTGTCCCAGCCAGCTTTTCTTTCAACCAAATGCCCTTTTAAAGTTTTATATCTACAAAAAACATCTTTTATAGTTCGTGCCATAACATGATGAATCCCGGGCATTCCATTGGCAGAAGGAGGTCCTTCATAAAACACAAAGGGTTTGTTTTCTTTACGGGAATCAATACTTTTTTCGAATATTTGATTTTGTTCCCAGTATTCTTCTATGTCATTACCTACCTTGGTTAAATCTAATGTTTTATATTCTGGATATTTTTTATTCATCTGCTTATCTTAACGTTTTTTGAATCTGCAAAATTAGGAAATAATTATTAAAATCCTTATTTAGAAAATATTGTTAGAAATAATTTGATAAAATTACTCTGATAAAATTCTGAGAATGATACTGCTTGACTAAGAATTTGGTTGGGAATCGTGATACAAATCAATAAATTTTGATAATATTTAAGAACGATTAACAGGCGCTTTTTTCTCCCTTGAATATGTTAACTATTGTTAATACAATAATTTTAATGTCAAGCCAAACCGACCAGTTTTCAATATAATAGATGTCTAACTCAATCCTAGTTTTCATCAATGAAAGTTCTTTTGTCTCACCTCTGTACCCTCTGATTTGTGCAAGGCCTGTTATGCCGGGCCTAACAGAATGTCTGTATAAATAACGGGGAATAATGTCTGCATAATATTCTGTATGATTAAGCATATGAGGGCGAGGTCCAACAACAGACATTTGTCCGATAATTACATTAAAAAACTGAGGCAATTCGTCAAAACTTGTTTGTCTTAATATTTTGCCAATTTTTGTTAACCTTTTATCTTCTTTTGATGCCTGCACATAATCAGCATCAACATTTTCAATCATTGTCCGAAATTTTAGACAAGTAAATGATTTGTTATGAAAGCCGGTTCTTTTTTGCTTGAAAAAAACAGGTCCCTTTGAGCCAAGCTTAATAAAAAGAATAATGAAAGGCGATATCCATGAAAAAAATAACAAGAGAACCAGTATAGAAAAAACAAGGTCTATTATTCTTTTAAGCAACCTGTTAAAAATACTAGTAAAAGGGCCTTTTCTTAATGTGATTACTGGCATTAGGTCGAACCACTCGTAATGATGTTTGTAAGATACAAAATCAGAAACATCAGGAATCAGATGAAGGCTCAAATGTAAATCAGAAGCAATAAGTTTTATAGAAGACCGATGTTTATCCGGAATTTCTTTCATATTTAAAAAAAGTTCATCAATATTGTTTTTTAAAACAACATCACGTAAATCATCATAAGTGTCAACAATATTATGTTCTGTTAATTTTTTTGAATGGACAAAACCTTTAAAACAATAACCACTCCATGGGTTTAATTGGAAATAATCTTTGAGTTCATCCGAATGTTTATTGTAGCCGACTATTAAAACATTTTTTTTATTAAATCCGGATTTTCGAAAATAATGCAACAAAGAGTCAAGAACTAAGCTCCAAATAATTATTAAAAATGAAGACAGGAATACCGGAATAAAAAGTTTAAGAGTTAGAATGATTTCAAATTTTCCAAATGAACTGCCAACAATGAAAAGAAAAAATAGAATAAAACCAGCCATCAAAATTCGCTGAATTTTTTTCTTCCGTTCTTTTATTCTTGACATGGAATAAATCCTGAAAGATAAAGCAAGTATAATCCAGGCAATGCTTGCAAAAATGAACATTATATACCATAAAGAACTGTAACATTTAATTGTTACATCAAAACAAAAAACATAAAGCATTAAATTAATAATACAAACATCTCCAATTATTGAGAGCAAGGGAAAGAATATCTGAAGACGTTTTTTCATTACTTACAAATTTTTAAAATGATAATCACAGTCAAAATTAATTAATATTTATTAATGATTGAAAGAAATCATAATATGTTTCTATGATGTTTTCCCAGTTATAATTGAGTTTGATGTTATTTAAATTATTGTCAATCCATGTTTGAAATTCATCCTTTTTATGCATTTTTTTAAGCAGGTTTGTAATATCAGCCTCAGAATTAAAATAGAAAGCATTTTCTTTTAAAACATCTTTGTTATATGGATTGTTATGAGCACAAATCAAACACGAAGCACCCATAGCTTCCAACAAAGACGGATTAGTTCCACCGGCTGAATGACCGTGAAAATAAATGTTGCTATAAAAACGCAAATTGTTCAATTGAGTCTTATCGTAAATCTGTCCTAAAAACACGATTCGGTCATCCGTATATTTTTTCACGAGAGATTTTCCATAAGTATTTTTATGGTTCCCAATCAAAACAAGAGGAAAATCTGAATCAGCCTTTAGATAGCCTTTAATAATTGTTTCAATATTATTATCTGTCTGGAATCTTCCAACAAGTAGGTAATATTTATTAGGCTTAAGCTTCAAAGCTGTAACTATTGATTTATTAGGGCTATTAAAAACATCAGAGCCATAGGGAAAATATTTTGCTTCAACATTAAACTTTTTTTTGACATAATCTTTTATAGGAACAGAATCAACAACCAATATATTGCTATGCTTTATTGCCAAATTCTCCGCTAATCGAAGAAAACATTTTACTATAAAATTATATTTTGCTCTTTTATATTCAAATCCATCAAGGTTTGTAATGATAATAGTCTTTTTGGGATGGAGACGAAACCAAACAGAACTGCTGGTGTATCCGAGCTGATAGATAATATCAAATTTGTGTTTCCTGCTGTCAAGGATACATAAAAAATCATAAATAAATTGCCCAGCAGATTTAAGCAGTTTTACAGGGTCATGTTTGTGAATGATTTTCACATCTCTCCATTCTTTCCCTTTGAACGAATGATGTTTCGGGCTGTAAACAAATACTTCGTCACCCCTTTTAGCCAAGCCCACAGAAAGCCTCTCGGCAAATTGTTCAAAGCCACCATATTCATTGGGTATTCCCCTTGTTCCCAGTATAGCTATTTTCATTTTATAAGACGTTTCATAAGTTTTGACGGATGAAAAAAGATGGATGTTAATAAAAACAGATATTTTAAAACAAAATTGTTTTCAATAAGAAACTTGCGATAAAAATGAATATACAAATAATTAAATCGGACTTTTATTTTTGGAGTAGAAATGCCAAAAATTTGTTTTCTAAGATTATATGTTTTCTTAATCGTATTAAATGCAAGATTACTTGAAGCACTTGAATCGTGTATCCTCATATTATATAGCACTTCTTTCAAATTTAAGAATCTGTAACCATCTGCAACCATTCGTGCAAAAATATCATAATCTTCAGCAGGAACATTTTCCTGTATGTATCGAAATTTTTTAAATGCTTCGGTTCTTATCATTACAGTGGGATGTTGCAGGCCGTGTTCTCCTTTAAAATACAAGCCTGTTATAGTTTTTTCATCAGTTGGAAAGTTAGAACGATTCAAAAATTTGTTTTTGTCAGAATGAAAGTAGGCAACATTACAACCAACACCGGCAATTTCAGGGTTATTCTCAAGGAAATCAACCTGTTTTTCAATTTTAGATGGAAGAATAATGTCGTCAGGATCGGCACGCATTATATATTTTGTTTTAACATTTTCTATTCCCTTGTTTAAAGCGTTAGCAAATCCTTTATTATTTTCAAAATAAATAAAATTAGCTATTTCCAAAGATTCAAATTCCTTAAGTATTTTTTTACTCTCGTCTGTGGAACCATCATCAACTATAAGCAGGCATGCAGGAAGCTTTTCTGAAGATAGCACACTTTGAATGAAGGTTCTTAAAAAAGGACCATTGTTATAGTTTGCTGCCAATATTGTAAGGTCTAATTTTTTTTGTTCCATTGGATGAAATAAATAAATAATCTAATAAAAAAGCGAACCTGAAAAATCCCATTTAAAAAAAGAAATGGATTGCTACGTGATTTGTAGCAAACCTTGAACCAGCGGTTCAGCATAAAAGATGTTGTTGCAAGTGCATAGAAATTAGGTGTTTTTTGAGCATGTTTTGTAATTCGCAACAACCAATCTCTGTATTTTCTTTGCTGAGCCAATGAAGTTATTTTGCTTGAGTTTTTAAGTGAAATGTGAATATCCAAATCTTCTTCATTTGGCTCAATTCCGATATTTCTCAAAATAATAGAATAGATTTTTTTATTGTAAAACTTAACTCCGTTATTGTTTTGATGCATTATGCTTTTTTCGTGTTGGCGATATGATGTAAGATAATCAGAAATGTTTAGGGCAGAAGTTTTTCTTGCCAACCACCACCACAATAGATAATCTTCTCCAATTTCAAGGTTCTCGGGAAAGCTAAATCCCTTAACCATATCTTTGTAGAATACCACAGATGAATTTACGAAGTAATTATTAAAAATCATTTGTGGAAGAATTTTTTTATGTGAAGCATTTAATTTCCAACGACCAATTTCATGGTCATTTTTATCGATTAGAATTACAGAAGTGCCAACGAATCCATAGTTTTTATTTTTTTTAAGAAATTCAATTTGTTTTTGAAATTTATTAGGGTGAGCTACATCATCCGAATCAAAAAAAGCAAGAAAGTTTCCCTTTGCTATTTTTAAAGCCAGATTTCTGCTATAAACAATTCCTTTGTTTTCATTATTTAATACATAACAAATTCGTTTGTCATTAAATGAATTGATAATTTCTACTGTATTATCAATTGAATGGTCGTCAATAATAATCAGTTCAAAATTAGTAAAGGATTGATTTAATAATGATTTAATTGCCTTTTTTATATAATCCTGACTATTGTAAGCCAACATTAAAATACTTAATTCAGCATTTGACATAAAAAGATTTTAAAAAGTAATAAATGATACAAATGAAAAACAATGTATATTTACAGGATAAATATAAAAAGCGAAGCGAATATACAAAATAAATTAAATAGATGAAAAAAGAACCCCCCAAAAAGGGTATTATAAAGGAACAAGCAAAACCTTTCTCCCCAATATTATCATGGATTTATGCAATTACTGTAATGGTTTTAGTTCCTAATGTTTATTATGAGCCGGTTTTGGAAGCTACATTTGTGCCCAAATATGAGGCACTCGGAATCGTTCTTTTATTTTTTGTATTAATCATTATTTTCAGGAAATCTTTTAAATTTCCCGGTAAATTTTTATTGACTAATTGGGCTTTGCTTTTTTGGTTTTCATTAATTATTATTTCCATTATTTCTCTAACAAAAGCAATAAATCCATCGGTTGGCATATTTGATATTTGTAGGTTGGTTTTATTCGCTTTATTTTTAATAATAACTTCCAGTATCCTGATTAATACCAATAATATAAAACCGTTTATTTTTTCAGGAATTATAATGGCTTTTATATTAACATCGGCAGGCTTTTACGAATATTTCAAATTTGCCTTCAGGCACATTGATATTGATTCATTATATGAAATCAAATGGATGATGTCTCACAAAAATATTTTCATGTGTATTTTATATTTACTTACTCCGTTTCTGTATTACCAAATAATAACAACAAAATTCAAAAACAAAATAGTAACAAGCATCATATTAATTTTTTTGCTGGTATTAGTATTTATTGTTCAAACAAGGGCTGTTTGGGGTGCTTTAATTGTTAACACATTTGTGTTGTCATTATTTGTTTTCTTATTCAGGAAAAAAATATTTAAAAAAAACACACGAAAAGATTTTATACAAGGACTTTCCTTAATTGCTTTTTCTCTTGTATTTGCTTTAGCAATAGCCTGGATGTTAACAAACTATTCCCTGAATAATCCAAAAATGGCTTTAAGGTCTTCAAAAACAAACGAAGTGAGCAAATTAGATGAAAGAATTGCTTCGGCTGTAGATTCAAAATCTGAAAATTTCAAGAGACGGATTGAAATATGGGACATAACATTAAAAATGGTTCGTGAAAATCCAATAATTGGAATTGGTGCAGGCAATTGGTCAATAGCCGTGTTATCGTATTACGGCAAAGACTATTTGTCCACATACTATCACAACTGGCGGAGACCACACAATGATTTTATATGGATATTAGCAGAAAAAGGAATTTTTGCTCTGCTTGCGTATATTTGTTTTTTTGGATTTTTACTGATTTATTCAATGAAAATTCTGATAAAATCCAAAGACCCACATGTAAATATATTTGTAATTCTTATGATTTCTGGTATTGCGGGATATTGTGCGGATGCTTTCTTTTCATTTCCTTACGAAAGAATAGAATTGCAAATTTTTCTGATGCTTTTTGCTTCTGGAATAATTTGGGCATATTATAGAAATTTTTCCGATAAGAAAATTAAGAATAAAAAAATATCAACAACGTTTTATATCTTTGCAATAGTTCTTCTTATTATATTATTGAAATTTGGAGACATTTGGATAAAATCAGAAATTAATAATAGAAAGGCAATAATTGCAACTTCAAAAGGTCAGTGGAATAATGTAATTAAAAACATAGATGAAGCCTATTCGTCCATAACACAAGTTAATGTTCTTAATATTCCTTTATTATATTATAGTGGCTCTGCACTTGTTAAGTTAAAACAAAACGATGCAGCAAAAATAGATTTGGAAAAAGCCCTAAAACAAAATCCCAACTCAGTAATCGTTTTAACACAGTTAGGATTTGTTTATGGCATGTTGGAAGATTTTCCTCTTGCTATAGAAACATTTAACAAAGCCTTGGATATATATCCTATTTATAAAGAAGCCTTAATGTACAGAGGTATATCATATTATTTTAGTGGCATGTATAAGGAATCTTTGAACAGTTTAAATTTGTGTAAAACCAACCAAAAAGATGAAAAATTAGACAAGCTGATTGAAATGGCTTCCAAAAAATTAGAAGAAAGCAATCAAAGCAAAAAACTAATATTAAGTAATCGGTAAAAATAAAACATTGGGCATTATGGTTTAACTTTAGCTCTGTTTTATTTATTATTCTTTTCGGTTTTTATAAACAAGCTCGTCCCTATATCTTCATATTTAATTAATGGTTCATAGTTTTTAAAATTAAGGCTGTCACTGAATTCATATATAAAATCAGTTGTACTGTCAACACCACTTTTGTTAGTGGGTTCAAGGTTCATTTTTCTGGAATCTATGTAATAATTTATTGATTGTTCAAATACCCAATTATTGCTGAATGTTATATTACGATCTTCTTTATATTCATCAATAATCTTCATGGCATTTTTAATTGGGGCATCGCTAGGCCATGTTTTTGTTCTTTTTAAATTAAGATTTGATGAAAGATGAAAAATCAATGGAATAAAAACAGCAATACAAAATATAGCTGAAAAAAGGGATTGTCTTCGATTGTTAAAAAACTGAATAATATGTTCCAGAAAATAGTAAATATAAAGACTGAAAATCGGGATAAAGTATAAGGCTGTTCTGCCATATGGATATCTAGAATCAAATAAATAATGCTCAACTATCAACCCAATGATTAAGATAATTAACAGACTGGTAATAATCAAAAAATTCTTAGAAATTGGTCTTTTAATAAACATAGATAAAATTCCAAGCGGTAAGCTTACAATTATACCAAGCTTAATTAACACAAATACTAATGATGGATATTCGGACAAATATAACGAATAAAAAATAAGTGAATTTAAAGAATGTTCTATGAAATCTACACCAAAATAAAGCTCGTGAAGCTCGCTTAGCAGCAAAAGTCTTATAATGCAGAAATATAAAGGAATGCAAGTTAATAGCGCAATTCCAACAAAGCTAAGGTGGGTTTTATATGAAAGATTAAGACTTTGTCGGGATAGTAACAAATATTGGATTATAAATATTGCTAAAATTGCTATGTAATAGTTTACAGTTGTAAGGTTTGCGAATATAGCAAGTATGGCAAAAAACATTGAAAAAGTGAAATCTCTTATTAGTAATTTATAAGATGAGTAATTGAAGTTTCTCCTAAGAAGGAAATATAAACTAAGCATTAGAAAACCTATAGAAATACCGTATCCTCTTGCCAGAGAAAAGAATTCTATTATAATGGGGTTAAATAATAAGAGACTACCACCTACAATTGCAAACCATTTGTTTTTTAAGTTTCTCAGAATTAGAAAGCATCCAACTATATATAATCCGAAAGATAACACATTTGGAAGTCTTAATGCTAATTCACTATTTCCAAAGAGAGAGCTGCAAATTCTCATTAAAAATGTATTAAGAATATGGTTGTTTGCTGAATTAGGATTAGCATTACCATTTATGAGAAAATAACTAGCAGCTTCATCATATGTGAAAGATAAATGATAAGAACGAAGAATAACATATGCAATTAGACTTACACAAATTCCTAAAGTAAATACAATATAAATTATTCTTTTGTATTTTATTTTAATCATCCTTTATATATTGAAGCAAACATTAAATAACAATAGCGAATATTATATTGTCACTATTGTTTAATAGTGTAATATGCAAAACGACATAAATTTTTTTATACAAATTTACACAAACGTATGAAAAAATATTATACGGAGTTTCCATCTGACCTTTGAAAGTCATTTTTGTCAGAGGAAATATAGCATTTATAAGAACTGAATTTTACTATTATTGATGCTTGTTTTGAACGATTTTACTTAAGTTTGACAAAAATTGAATCAGGTACTAAAAGATTTTTAAGCTTATACCTTTTCAAAATAGTATAATCTTTCGAATTTATTAAAGCCAAATCTCATAATTTCTTCTTCAGTAAATTTATTTACATAATCAATTTCTTCTACAATAATTCCAGAAGATGATAATCTTTCGATAAAATCTCTTCCATATAAACGTACATGATCTTTTTGTCCAAATGCTTTTTCTCTGCCTTCAAAGGATATAATGCTAAAATCTTCATAAGTGATTTCCCTGTCATAATCTATCGGTACCTGAAAAATCCCCCAGCCTCCTTTTTTCATTACCCTAAATAATTCTGACATTGCCAGTTTGTCATCAACAATATGTTCAAGAACGTGAGAGCATAAAATAACCTCAATCGAATTGTCTTTAAATGATAATTTCGTAATATCTTCTTTAAGGATCTTTCCTTCATAGTCAATATACTTTAAACTATCGGGGAGTAAATCACACGGAAAATAATTTATGTTTTTATCTTTTGAAAAAGCATTAAAAAAGAACTCATAAGGAGCAAATTCAAGTAATGTTTTATTTTGAGTACTGAAAAGATTGGTTTCATCATTAAGGTATTTCCACAAAAGTCTATGCCTCTCAAGTGAGCTGCAATTTGGACATTTGACATTTTCTGCATCAAGAGCTTTATTTTGCTCATTTTTCCATGGATAATAAGGAGCAAACTTTTCAAATTCCGACTGACAAATCGGGCAAATCACTTTATTTCCCTTATACTTTTCAATCTCTTGTTGTTTTATATAATTCCTGATGTAATCTCTGTGCTTTTCAGAAAATTTCAATGCATTGTCTTTAATATTATTCTGGTTTTCCATTTTTTGAAATGATGATAATATTAAGTTGTTTTATTTAAATCCAAATATCGATAATATTTCCAAAGCTTTCTAAAGGGCATGAAAATACTGGTTGACCATATAGTTTTCCGTATTTTAAGAAATTTCATAATTTTAAAAATCTTAAAATCCTTATTGTTTTTTTGCCACACACCTGCCCAATGGATTAAAAATACATCTCGCAAAATATCATCCTGAATTGTTTGTTTATTATTAATGAAATTTTTCTTCTTGCTTCCAGCCCAGAATTCAACATAATTTTCAGGATATATTTTTGAATCAAGGAGTTTATACAGGCTTGTGTGTGTTTTGTTAGATGTAACAATCAAATAATTTAGAAAAGGCTGCTCCATACAAGAAAACTCCATGTATTCTGACAATTCCAATGCTCCAGTCAGGTTTATTTCGATATCATCTCTTGAAATATTATTCTTTTTCGACACTATGAAACCGGTATTGGCTCCATAATTAATTTGTTCATCACTTAATAAATTTGCTTGATAAATTGAGTCCTTCCAAACCCATTGCCTAATTGATGGCAAATTTGAAAAAGATGTTATGAAATCGAATTCAGCTAATAGAGGAAAAACAAAATCAATGTTTTTTAAGACTAATGTATCAATATCGATATATACAAACTCTTCAAAGGGACCTTGCCAAATAGCAAGTTTTCGGTAATGACCAATAACTTTAGAATGAAACTTCAAACTTATATCATCACAATAATCAAGAAATTCAGCGTCAGAATAAATTGAAAAATTATACCTGGGTTTTAATTTTGATATTTCTGTAATGTCATCTTTAAAAGGAATCAAGCATAAAGCGACAGTTGGATTAAACTTCCTAAAACTATTAAGAAAAGCTATTGTTAAGTCAATAACCAAATCGTTTGCAACAAAATAAACTCCTTTTGATTTAGTATTTGTCATTTTATCAAATAATTCAAGTTTCTAAAATATTTCCAAAGTTTTTTCCGCGGCATAAATTTTCTTGTTATCCATTTTTTTCTATTATAACCGATTTTTTTAAGAATGGAATATAATTGGTGATCAAATTTTCTTAACTGCCATTCACCAGCCCAATGTATTAAAAATATCTTCCGAACTTTGTTTTTGGCAAGCATAAAATATTCGCCATTCTTCTTGAAATTCTTATGTCCAACCCAGCATTCAACCATATTCTCTGGATAAGCTTCTGTGTCCAATAAGTTATAAAGGCTGCTGTATTTTCTATTTGAAGAGACTATCAGGTAATTAAGGAAGGGTTGTTCCTGGCAGAATAAAACCATATGTGGTTTTAACTCTTTTGCTATGTGAATTTTATTTTTTATTTCATTAATTTGAATTACCCCTTTTTTGGAAATGATAAAACCTGTATTTGCTGCATAAGCTATTTGTTTTGGATTTAGCAATCCTGTTTCGTAAACAGATTCTTTCCAAACCCATTGTTTATCTATTTTGACATCAGATTTTGATGTAATAATATCATAATTCTCAAATAAAGTAAATGCAAAATCTATTTTTGAAAGAATTATAGTATCAATGTCTATATAAATAAATTCATCATAAATTCCATCCCATAACGACAATTTTCTATAATGTCCAACTGTTTTATCATGAAAGTTTAAACTCAATTCATCACAAAACTCAAATAAATTATTATTATCTAAAATTGAGAAATTATAGTGCTCTTTTAATTTAATAATTCTTGAAACATCATTATTAAATGGAATTAGGCATAATTCAATATCCAGATTATATTTTCTGAAACTATTTAGAAATGCAATTACTAAGTCTATAAACCAGTCATTTGCTAAAAAATAAACCCCTCTTGAAATATTTTTTGTCATTTGTTTTCTCGTTTTCTTTTAAGTGCTTCTTTTAAAACCGAAGTATAATCTTTCAGGTGTTCTTTCTTTAAAACACCTTGATTAGTTGTATGTATTCGTCGTTTATAAACAACTTTGTCAATCATCTTTGTGTTAATATTTAATTCTTTGGCTCTGGCAAACCAATCAATAAACTCCGCTAATTGAAGGCTTTCATTTAAATTACCAACCTTAAGATATGAACTCTTTTTAATTAACATTGAACCAGGATGATATCCTGGAAGAATTTTTAAATCATCTCTAATCAAATGACTTAAGCTATCTATTAATTCAGGACTAACAAATTGCTCAACCATACCAAAAGCCATCTCTAAATTCGGGTCTTCATCAAAAGCATTTAATAAAACATCTTGATGGTTCTGGGTCCAGAAATCATCAGCATCAACAAAAGAAAGATAAATACCTTTTGACATTTTAACACCTAAATTTCTTGCAGCAGCAGCACCTTTATTTTCCTGCTGAATAAGTTTGACTTTTGAACCAAATTTTTCAATCTCTTTTACACTGTTGTCTATAGAGCCATCATCAACTATAATAATTTCCATTGGTTTAACCGATTGGTTTAATACACTTTCAATGGTTTCTCCAATATATTTTTCGGTATTATAAACAGGGATAATTACACTAATTTCCGGTATTTTTTCTCTTTTCTTTAAAGGCTGACGAACTCGGTCTAGAGATTTTTTGAATACTTTTAGAGCATTGAGTTCGACAAGGCTTTTTCCTTTAGTCATATTGCTTTCATGCCTTCTAACAAAAAAGGTTACTTCTTCAAGTTTTAGAATATTAATTTTTAATTCATCAGCTCTTTTAAACCAATCTGCATCTTCACCAAATTTCATAAACTCATCGAAAAGTCCCACTTCATTAAATGCTTCTTTTCTATATAAACCTGCTCCAATGTATCCAGGAAATGATTCTTTTGGATTACCGGCATAATCATATTTTCCTGTAGCAGTATTTTTCTCCAAAATCTGTGCGTAACCATGAACAACTAAAGTATCAGGATTATTTTGAAGAATATCAACAAGTAAATTTAGATTGTTCTCTGGCCATAAATCGTCAACATCTAAGAATGCTATAAACTCCCCTGATACATCTCTTATTCCTCTATTTCTCGCTGAAGAAGGACCGTCATTTTCCTGATAAAAATATCGAATATCAATAGGTAGATTTTTGATTATTTCTTCAGAATTATCAGTTGAGCCATCATTTATGATAATGATTTCTAAAGCAGGATAATTTTGAGATAAGATATTTTCTATTGCTTCTTCAATAAAATCTTCACCATTATAAACAGGAACAATAACACTTACCAAGGGTTTTTGTTCACTTGCTTCCGGTTTTGCTTTTATTGATGAATAGGCTTCTGGTTTTGATAAATAATTTGAAATCACTTTTGGAATTTCTGAAAAATCACTTCCTAATTCAAGAGTAAATCCGGGTAAAGATTCACAGAGTTCGTTAATATATTCATGAGTGTGCTCTCCAACATATGGCAATTGTGACATAGTTGTAAATGCCATAGCTCTGCTCAAATGCCAATGAGAAACATCTGAAATGCGAGTATCTTTTCTTTTGTGAATTTCGGGTGTAAAAATTGCCTTTAATGGCATTTCTGTTTTAATTTGATTTTTTAAAGCTGGATGCAAAAACAGAACAGCTTTTTCCTGTTTGAAATTCCTGAAAGTTTTAATATGTGGTTTATAAAATGGGAATTTATCAATGTCTTCAGAGTTTATTTTAGCTGTAGAATAAAGGCTGTAAACTGTCGGTTCAGGTTTTGATTTAACAATAACATAATCATCGCCAACATAATAAAAACCATTTTCTAAGCAAATTATTGATGTCGATGATTTCCCCATCCCACCTTTTCCTGAAATCAAAACAGCTCCATCTTTAGTTCCAACTGCAGCAGCATGAAGAAGCTGGCAATTATTCTTTTCCATCAGCCAATGAAGCATTGTGCGGAATGGAGAAGAAAATACCCAATAAGGAATTTTTCTGGAAGTTTCGACCCAGTAAATTCCGGTATTAGTTTCTAAATCCATTACATTAACCGAGAATTCGCCCCAATGAAAAGCGGTTTTTATTCTTTCGCTGGTAAATCCCCAAATATCTCCACGGTCGGTAAAAGCCTTTCTTTCACATGGAGGTGGTACCATTTTAACATTTGTTGTTTCGCTTTCCCAAACACAAATTGTTGCATCGGGAGAATTTGTTTCCGAAATTCTCAAATGCTCTAATGCAGGAGTGAGAAAAGGGACTAAAGTTTCTCCGGCAAAAGAAAGACAAATTTTCATTCCCCCAATATTAAAAAAATGTTTTATTTTATCAGTTTTGGAAATTGCTTGCTGATATTTTTCGTAACACTGGTCGAAGAAAAGTACTTGTTCGGATTCTGTTTTTTTCGGAACATCCATTTTAATAATAATTTTTTTTAATCTTGTTTATTGTAAAGAATTAATTTACCATTTTCAAAAGTAAACACTTGATTGGTATGATTAACAACACTATCGTCATGACTTATTAATAAAACCGCAGGATTATAATTAAGATTATCAATATTGTTCATTATGTTATGTACAAGATATTGGTCAAGATGATTAGTGGGTTCGTCAAGAATCAGCAATTTAGGTTTGCGGAGCAAAGCTCTGGCAATTGCAATTCGCTGGCGTTCCCCTCCCGAAAGTTGAACACCATCCTCTCCGATTTGTGTTTCATAGCCATTAGGAAGTTTTTCTATGAAATCATGAACTAATGCAATGGAGCAGGCATCAATAAGTTCTTCTTTGTTTTTTTCGAAGTTACCATACACAATGTTTTCTTCTATTGTTCCCGAAAACAAAGGAGCATGTTGGGAAACAACGCCAATCGAAAGCCTTAAGTGAGACAAATCTAATTCTTCATAAAGATTTCCTTCAGCAAAGATTTGTCCTTTTTCGGGTTTGTAGAAACCAAGAATAAGGTTTATAATAGTAGTTTTTCCAATTCCATTCGGACCAATAATAGCAATCTTAGAACCGGGTTTTATATTAAGTTCAAGCTCTTCTAGCAATAATTCTTTTTTATATTTAAACGAAACAAATTGTAATTCTAAATTACCCTGAAAATCTATTTTTTTATTGCCGGAATAAGGATTTTTTTCAGGGGTGGTTGCGAAATCATGCAAGGTTGTCAGGGATTCGTTACCAGTAATAATATCGGGAAGCGAGCTTGTAATATTTGTAATATATTTGCTAAGAAAAACCGCTGCGAGGTAAAAAGAAAGGAATTCCCCAAGAGTCATCAAATCCATAGTAACGGTAATTCCTCCTACAATTATTATAATAATTCCAAGCATTCCCGTTAACACTTCTTGTAATTGAAAGTTAATGGCGTAAATTATTCCCATTGCATTGGTTTTCTTTTGTAAGTCTTTTAAGATGTTTTTGTGTGTTTCGATTTCAGATTTTTGGGCAGATTGAATGTTGGTTAAATCCATATACCTTAATATAAACAATAGTCCTGTACAGAATTTCTCAAAAGCACGTTGGAAAATAAATACTTTCTTTTTGATGATTTTACCCATCCAGAGGTTAGAAAAAAAGACCAAAGGAACCAGGCAAATGATTATTAATAAAAGATACCAATTGAGGAAAGCAAGAACAACACCCAAGGAAAAAGCAATTACAAGAGAAGGCAAAAGCCGCGAAACTAATGCATTGCTCATATGAGACAATCTTTCTGTATCTTGAATTATCCTTGCATGAAGAACTTTTTGGTCGGCTTGAGTGTGAAAACTTCTTGAATAACTGTAAAGCCTTTTGACAAGGTCAGTTCGTAATTTATAAATTGCATCATTTATAATTTTTATATTGACAGCTTTTAATAAAACAGAGGCAAGTGAATTCAAAACTCTTAGCCCAAAAATAGTAACACCAATAAGAATTAAGGTGTTTATATCTTTATTTTGAATGACTTCATCAAAAGCATAACGAACAAGCAATATAATGGGAATAATTAGTGCAACTTGAGCTGAAGAACCAATGGATGTTAATATTAGTTTGTATTTATGTTCTTTGTAAAAAACGCTAAAATACTTCCATGCAAATTTATTAAAGAAATGTTTTTTTGAATTATATTTGTTGCTAATCTTAGTCATTCTTTTTATTGTTAGCTTTTCTGAAAGCTTTTGTAAAATAGTAAAATAAAATACGAAAATAGTCTTTTCCTTTAGTTCGAAAACGCAAATATTTAACAAATCCAATAATTTGAAAGAAAATATTGCCTTTGTTTGATTGTTGTAAATATATTACAAACAATTTATAGAATTTAGTGAAAAGCTTGTCTTGATAATCATCAGGATCTTTTTGACTTTCTTTAAAGACGAGTTTCTCAGCAAGAGTAATTTTGATATTTGACAATTCGTTCATGACTTTTTCCGGGATTGCCACATAGAATTTTTTTGTCAGATAGTTCAAAGCTTCATTAATTTGAAGAACGACCTTATATTTTTTTACTTGTAAAACGAATCTGTTCCAATCGATTTCTAAATCCTTTGCATTTATAAGGTAAAACGCATCTGCCACCCATCGTATAGGAGGTTCTTTATTCCAATTAATACCATGAATAAAAGTGTGAAGCAATATATCTGCAGGACAAAAAGAAAAAGTAGAAGTTCCAATAATATCAACAAGAAAAGCTTTGTCCCAGAAATCAAATTCAGAATTTTGTTCATGGGATTCAAAAAAAGGATGCCAGTGAAGGTCGCATTCAAATCCAGAATCATCAGAAAAATTCATGCTTTTACCATATTTTAAATTGTATTCTATATAATCATCGAACTCCGGTTTCCAGCCACTATTTTTAAAAAGCTCAATTGCTTGTTTGGCTTGCTGTGAAGGAACTAAAATATCAATATCAAACATAGGCCTAACACCAAAATCCTTGTAAGCCAACAAAATTAGCGGAACACCTTTTAAAACGAGTGTCTTAATATTAGCATTATGAAATAGTTGAAAGACTTTGATTGAATCATAAAGGAGTTTCTGGTTTTTATACCATGACATTCGATAAATCCCTTTAAGCATATTCATTCTGGAGCCTTTATAATTTTGTTTAGATAAGTTTTTATAAAGAAGAGGTAATAAACGAAAAGAGCCATGGTCAATTTCGTCATCCAGATTAATAAGTGTTAGCCATTCTTCAAACGCTTTTATTGCTCTGTCGCCATCAAGCAATGATGCAGTGAGCAAAAGTTCTTGCTCATAAGTTGGAAAAGGACTTTCGGTAGTATTTTTCATAAATGTTTAAATCGAAAACGATTATAACGCTAAAATAATTTGATTAGAGAAATTCTTCTTTTCCCGAGGGCCATCCTTTTTCATCTGTATCATGTATAGGGTCTAACAGCAACAAATCCTGCATGTCGGCATATACATGCAAAACAGGGTCTTCGAAATTAGAAATAATGTCTTTATATTTTAATTTTATTTCTTCTGCATCTAAATTAGAAGATTCAAGGATTTCATCATTGTCAATGATAATAAGATTTTCTGTTATTAATTTTTCAACGAACTCAATTATCACATTTTCTGTTTTTTCTTTTTGCCCTTCAAAAATATTTGTAACAATCTTGATAAGTTCGTTGATGGTTTGATTTTGAGTAATTACCTCCCATATCACAACACCGCTTTTATCAAAGCTGTAATAATGACCATTTTTGAGATTAACCAGAATGGTTTCTCCTTCAATGGTGTCGTGCACAACATGTGGATAATTAACCTTAATTCTATCTGTATCTTTCATTCTTTGTTTTCGGATTTGTTTAGACTTAATTCAAGCCTTTGCTATTTTATAAAACAGTTATGCAAAATTAGTAATTGCATTCTTAATTTACAAGAATTTGCTTGAAAAATGAGTAGCTTAGAACATATCATTAATATAAAAAAGACCCAAATCTTTTTTGGAAAACAAAATTATGTGTGTTATTTTGATTTTTTCTCACCTTGTAATTTGGAAACAACCTCGTTGATCATATTATCAAGTTTCGGATTTTCTTTGTCTGTTTTACATTTTAAAAAACAATCCAAAGAATTTTGGTATTGCTCGAGATTATAATAAACCACTGCGAGATTCATAAGGGCGTCTGTATAGCCGGGATATATTTCCAGTGCTTTGTTAAAGCATTCAATAGCTTCTTGATTATTACCCAACAATCCGTTGACAGTTCCTAAATCTTTCAAGACCATAACAAAATAAGGGTTTTGAGTTAATGATTTTTCAAAATCCAATTTGGCTTCATTTAGCTTGTTCAAACTCATATTGGCTTTACCTCGGAACCAAAGCACTGGTCCGTTTCTGGCATCAATCTGAGCAATTGGCGAATAAGCTCTATCAATAAAATATATTACTTGTTGATTCAGTCCACTGTTTAATGCAGTATAAGCATATTTTGTATTTTGTTCAGCTCTAATCCATATTCTTCCCACTATAAGTGCCACAATTAAAAATATTATTGTAATACCCGAAAATATTGCTCGTGTTTGTTTTTTAATTTTAGTTTTTACAGGAAAGCTTTGATGGTAAATCCATATAATTACAGAAGCCATTAACATAAAAAATATTTGCAATTCAATTCTTTCATACGGGAATGAAAACGATGCAAAGAAACTATAACCAAATATTCCGGAAATCATAAAAATGACAAAAAGCCTTGATGTTGGATTATTTGATTTTATTAAAATTCTAATTGAATAAATAAATAAATAAAAGAAAAAACCCAGATAAGCCAATAAACCAAATATTCCTTTTTCGGCAAACAACCATATAAAGTCATTATGAGGTCGTCGCCAATTATGAAAATAATTTTTCAAATAATTTGTCTCGAAATATGAAGGAACTACAATTTTCCAGTTACCAGTTCCTATACCCAGAACCGGGTGTTTTTTTATCATTTTTAATGTAATCTTCCATATTTCTAATCTCCTTTTGCTCGAATTATTCTCAGCTTTTGTGTCGAAGATTGACGAAATGCGTTCATTGATTTTTGTAATTTCTACAGAATTTTTGGGTGCTGATTTATTAACAATAATTTTTGAATTTTTGTTTACAGAAATATTAAAAGAACGATTTGTAATTGCCCAAGCTATTAGAAATGCAAGAATAAGTGAAATTCCAATATACAGAAATCCGCGATAGTTTTTCCTTTTATTATTTTTTATAATTATTTTTTTTCGAAAAATAATTATAAGAACAAAACTCATTAATCCGAAAAAAAATGAAGCTAAATAAATTGAGCGAGTTTGAATAAGTAAAATTATTGTAAACAACAGAAAAATTAATATTGAAGGAAATACTTTCCGTGAAAAATCAGCAGTAATAACATTGTAAAAAAGAAATGGTAACAACAAATATAAGCTTCCTGCAAAAACATTTTTGTGCGACATTATACCATTAATTTTCATCAACGATTCTAAATCGGAATGCCCGAAAGCATATTCAAAATATTCATAAAACCCAATAGAAATATATATAACGGACAAGATAAGAATTGAAATAAAAAATGGTCTGAAATTATCAGAATTTATTAAAAAGCTTGATGTTGCTATCAAAAAAAATAAGAGAAGAACTAATTTAAATATATCAAAAATGCCCTCAGAAGGATTTATTGCATTGAAAAGTGAAAATATAGAAATAAGAATTAAAGCCAGCCACGATATAATAGCTCCGCGTTTAAAAATACTCATATCAGGGAGTTTATATTTGGGGGCTAATATGAAAAAAAAATAACAAATCAGTAAAAGACATGCTAACAAAAAAAATCTTGGAATAAGTGTTAAATCAATGACCTTATTATAATAAGAAACGGGAATAACGAGAAGAGATGCAAAAGAATAAAACCATAAGAATTTTATTGGAATCTTCAATGTTTTATATTGTTTGGAAATGCGGGTTTTTTTCGACATTTTATAGAGAATGTTGTAAAAAGTTAGAGTTATGCAAAATTGCAACAATTCTAAAAGAAATCAAAATATTCTGTTATTAACCTAGCTTGAGAATTTTTCATAATTTGAAACAAAAATTTAATAAAAATGCAACAAAGCTTTCATAATTATATATATTTGCGTTTTCAAAATACATTATCTCATGTTTAAATATTTAAATTACATTCTAAGGTTAATAATTTTTTGGATTGTTCTATTTTTTATTCAAAGATTTATATTTATTATTTTTCAAATCGACCATTATGATTGCATCAATTTTTCGAATTTGATGCTTTGTAATTGGCATTCATTGGGTTTAGATATTTCCATGATAAGCTATTTTTTGTCGCTTCCAGTAATTCTTCTTGCATTGTTCAACAATAACGGAAGAAAAATTATAAGAAGAATTCTTTTTATTTATTTCACGATTTTTATAATAGCTTCTTCCTTAATTCTGATTTTTGACATTGGTTTGTTTGCAGAATGGGGTTCCAGAATAAACGGAAAAGCTCTTTCTTATTTGACATACCCAAAAGAAGCAATCGGGACTGTTGGTTCTTCGCCGGTATTATTATTGTTAATGTTTTTTGTCGTTTTAAGCTTTTTGTCAATTTGGGTATTTAAAAAATTTGCACACAAACATTTGGTAAAATTCCAATTCAATATATTTTTAAAAATATTTATTCCTGTCATACTTTTAGGATTATTACTTATTGGTGCTCGTGGTGGTTTACAATTGCACCCAATAAATAAAAGGTGGTCATATTTTTCAAAGTATTCAGTGCTTAATCAGGCAGCAGTAAATGGTGTTTGGAATTTCGTTGAAGTTGCCACTAAACCGGATTTGGTTAAAGAAAATCCCTATAATTATTTTAATGATGATGAAGCAATTAAAACAGTAGAAGAAACCTTTAAAACTTCAGGAGATTCAACCACCTATCTTTTTAAAATTAAAAAACCAAACATTGTAATGATATTGCTCGAAAGCTGGAGTGCAGAAGTTACAGGTGTTTATGGAAATAAAAAAAATGTTACCCCCGAATTTGATGAATTAAGCAAGAGTGGTTATTTATTTACAAATTATTATTCTACGGGTTTTCGCACTGAGCAAGGATTTGCTGCTTTGATTTCTGGATTTCCATCACAACCAACAACAACCATTATTAGGAAGTTTGGAAAATTTGAGAATCTTCCAAGCATTGCACAAACTTTAGATTCAAATGCTTATCATAGCTCCTATTATTATGGAGGTGATTTGGAATTTGCAAATACTAAAGCATATATGGAGTCAGCAGGATTTGACAAATTTATTGGTCAGGATGATTTTAAATACAAAAACAGAACTCATTGGGGAGCTTATGATGCAGAATTATTCGATTTTACGGTTACTGACCTGAAGAATAATCCCGAACCATTTTTAAGCATAATTATGACAAGCACAAATCACGAGCCTTTTGATTTTCCAATTGATATGGGATTTTTAAAAACAAATAAATATTATAATACTGTTCGTTATACCGACAAATCTTTAGGTGATTTTATTGCAAAATCTAAAAATGAGCAATGGTATAAAAACACAATATTTATTATTGTTGCCGACCATGCCCACCACAATCCCATGGGACGAAAAAATTATGAGATTAAAAGACATTGGATACCTTTTCTAATTTATGGTGAGCCATTAAAAGACGAATACAAAGGGCAAAATTGTGATATTATCACTTGTCATAGCGATTTTCCAGCAATACTACTTTCGCAATTAAAATTAAAACATAATCATTTCCACTGGAGCAAAAATATTTTCAATAAATATTCTCCCGAATTTGCCTTCTATTCTTTTGATGATGGTTTTGGTTGGATAAATCCCAAACAAGTTCTCATTTATGACCATAAACTTGGCGATACTGTTTTTGTCAAAAACAATAATATTCCGTTAAAAGAAAATGAACTATATCTTAAACAGGGAAAGGCATATCTTCAATTGCTTGTTAAAGAATATATAGAATTTAATAACTAAATTCTCTTGTTAGGAGTTCAAAAATTAGCAATTAAAGAGAAATATTTACACTACAAAAATTAGTCAGGAGACTAAGCTGAGCGGGGAAACTAAATACGAATCTTCGTGTTTACTTATTATGGTTTATTAATTGATTTTTTAAAAAATGTTATTAAATATACTATTATAACAAATACATTATAAATCAATAAATATGGATTTCTATAAGTTAAATACAACATAATGCAGCTATACAAAATGATTAATATATTATTTGAATATTTCCCTCTTAAATAAACTTTTTTTATATTTTCAACCATTGATTGAAAAATAATTCCAAATATCAGAATAATATTACCAATTAACTGATAATAATAAGGAAATTTAAGATTATTTACCAAAATGAAAATTACCGGTAAAGAAAATATAATTAACGCAAGTATAATATTAATATTTCCAGAATATTTAGCATTTTCGTTTCGTTTAGATTCTTGAACGATACTTTCATCTTGTGCTTTGATGTAATAAGCACGATGTATAGCTAATCCTTGTATTAAGACAGATAATGGAATTTTATCATTGAAAAGATTTGGACCAACTTCAAAATTTTTAATTTCCTCATCTTTTTCAATTTTAAATAAGATTTTTTTTGAACGATATATACCTTTAAGAGCCGAAACGTAAATATTATAATTACCAGGTTTTAGTTCTTTTATTTCCATACAAGAACCATCAGATATTTTACCATAATTCTCTTTATTGATAATAATATCAAGATTAACAAACATTGAATTGTAGGCAGAAATTCGTTTAATATTTAAAGTTGCCATATTATTAATTTTAAATATGCTAAATCAATAATGTATAATTTTTTAAAATATAAAAATACAAAGATTTATTGAGAAAGATAAAATATTTTATTGATAATATTTTATATTGAATTTAAAATTCATTTCTTATTCGTAATTTTGCGAATAGAAAGATTATATCCATGGAAAAAACTAAAAACACACTAACAGAAAAACAAAAACAAATAGCACGTTTTGCAAAAGCAATGGGGCATCCTGTAAGAATTTATATATTAGAAACATTGTCTAAGCAAGCATGTTGTTACAGCGGAGATTTATCAGAAGTCTTACCAATAGCTAAATCAACTCTTTCGCAACACTTGAAAGAATTGAAAAATGCAGGTTTAATTCAGGGAGAAATTACACCTCCAAAAATAAAATATTGCCTAAATATCGAGAATTGGAAATTGGCTCAAAAACTTTTTAAGAAATTTTTAGAGATTTAATTTTTTTATTAAATATATTGTTCGCAATTTTGCGAACTACGAATTAAATTAATACTTATAAAAATGGAAATAAAAATTCTCGGGGCCGGTTGTCCAAAGTGTAAAACACTTGAAAAGAGAACTCGTGAAGCAATTGCCGAAATAGGCATCGAAGCAAATATTACAAAAGTTGAAGATATTATGCAAATTATGAATTACGGCATATTATCAACTCCCGCACTTGTAATTGACGAAAAAGTTGTAATAAAAGGACGTGTTCCTTCAGCAAAAGAAATTAGAGAAATATTAATGAAATAAATTTTATTATATGAGATTTTTATCAGAAAATTTTCCTGAATTTACTAATATGTTCGATGATATTGATAAGATGTACGAACAAAAAAGATTGATTGACGAAAAAACATATCAATTTATTTGCCTTGCTCTTGCAATAAAAGGGAGTTCGGCTCCTTGTGTAAAAAAACATTTTAATGGAGCAATTCAAGCAGGTGCAACTCCTAAAGAAATATCTTATATTATTGCTCTTACTATCAGAGAAAGTGCAGGCAATGATGATTGTTGGGTACATGATATATTGGGAGACACACGAGAGCTTCTAAAGTCAAATGTGAAGTGTTGCGAAAAATAAACAATTAAAGAATAACAAAATGGAATGGAAAAAAGAACTTAGAATTTTTGCCTGGATTTTGGGATTTTTCTTGTTTGCGTATTTCATGCCAATAGGAACAGGAAGATTTAATAACGCCATTTTAGAAGCCTTTGAACTAGTAAAATGGTATGCACAGGAACATGTTTTGCTTTGTCTTGTCCCTGCATTTTTTATTGCAGGTGTAATTGCAGTTTTTGTTAGTCAGGGAGCTGTAATAAAATATTTCGGAGCATCAGCAAAAAAATGGAAAGCCTACCTGA
>CAYLPA010000009.1:0-25231 GCA_964385385.1 uncultured Saprospiraceae bacterium
ATTTTGTTATAAACACCTGCAGCAGTTGATTCACGGTAAATAAAGAATGAATCGACAAGTGCTGAATTGCTTCTTTCCCAAATTATTCTATTGTGATTCAAACTATCAACACCTACAATACAAATTTCAGGTGGTTGCAATAAAGAAGCATTTACAATAAATGGTGCTGAAACTAATGCACAGCCATAAATATCAGTTGTTGTAACTGTGTAATCCCCTGAATATTTAACAAAAATACTATGCGTAGTTTCATTTGTTGACCATAAATAACTATTGTAGAATGTACTTACATAAAGTTCCATACTATCATTTGTACAAGGTCTTATACTATCATTTGAACTAATTATAGGGATAACACTTGGATGATTTCCCAAGATAAATGGATTTGATGTTTTACTGCAAACTGTATCATTTACAATTACTCTGTATTCACCTGCCAAAGTTGCATAAAGAGTTGCAGTATCCGCACTCGGAATAACAACACCATTATAAAGCCATTGATAATTCCATCCAGTTCCTGAAGTTGCCGTCAGCAAAAGACTATCGGTAACACATATAATTGCAGAACCACTTGGAGTGATTTCAGCAACAACTGAACATGGATTCGGAGAACCACCAGTACAGCTAATATAATTTGGTTTCAACAAAGTGTCACGGCATCCCGATTGAATGTTTTCAGCTATTAAAGTAACATCATAAGTTCCATCAAATTGATAAGTGTGGAAAGGCTGCATAAATGTTGAATTATTACCATCACCTAAATCCCAATAGAAATAATAGTTGCTTGAATTTGGAGTTTGATTATTGAAAGACACAATAAATGGAGGAGCAGTAAATGAATTAGGTGTAGCCGTAAAGGCCAGATTGAAGTTAGTTGTATTCACAGTAATTACTACTTGTGATGATGTTTCAGAGCATCCGGTTATAATGTTTGTGATAAGTACATGATAACTTCCACTTGAATTTGCAATATAATATGGATTAGTAGCACCGCTTATCATTATATTATTCTTAAACCATTGATGAGTTAAATTTGCTCCTGTGTTAGCATAAAGAGCAACACTGTCACCATCACAGAAAGTAGTATTGCCTATTACAGTAATTATTGCTTCAGTAGTATTTATAATAACATTTTGTGAGTATGAAGAAGATGTGCAATTATTCTCACTTACAGTTAAACTGATGACTTTTGTTCCTGAAGAATTCCACATTATCTGGTATGGTCCTTGTCCAGAGCCTGAAATAACATTAGCACTATCAAAATTCCATATATAAGTAGCAGCACCGGTGGCATTGCCGATATAGCTTACTGTTATAGTGTCGCTTGCACAAGCATTTGAAATGACATTAAAAGTAGCTATTGGAAGCGGACTAATGGTAACAGAGACAGTGTTAGAAGTATCTGTACAATTATAGTTGTTTGTAACTAAGGCTGAATAATTACCCGCTGTTGTAGCTGCGTAAAATGAATTAGTGTCATTTGGTAAAATAGTTGAGTTTAATAACCATTGATAAGAATACCCTATTCCTGAGTTTGCAAAGATAATTACGCTGTCGCCATAACAAACAGATGTATTTCCAATTGCAGTTATACTAGCTGTCTTACTTAAAATATTTGTATAATTATATGAGGTTGTTGAAGTACAACCACTATCAGTAACAATTAAGCTTAACTGTTTAATTCCACTTGTATCCCATGAAATTTGATATGGTCCTGAACCACTACCACTGCTGATTACACCATAATCAAAATCCCAGGCAAAGTTTGCCGATGTTCCAGCTGTTCCCTGATATGTTATAGAAGCTGTGGAATTTGGGCATATATTGGATGGAATTGAAAAGTTAGATGTTGGAGTTGAAACAATTCTAATATTCTTAGAGTCAGTATTCATACATCCATTGGTATCAGTAAATGAATAGCTAATAGGGATTAATCCTGGTCCTGTCACAGATGGGTAGAAAATACCTGAAATTGGATTAACACCACTACCATTATATTCTCCATTTGCCGGGCTGCCACCACTTAAAACTAATTGTTGTTGGTTTTCGCAAATATCTGTGAAAGAACTTAAAGTTACAGTTGGTGCCGAATTTACAGTTGTAGAAATTGTATCTGCTCCTGAGCATCCCGATATATTTGTATAAGTATATATTAATTCGTTGATACCAGTTAAAGCAGTTGCAGGGTTAAAAGTAGTGCCACTTACACCATCACCACTAAATGTTCCACCAGCCGGATAAGCTGATAAACTTACAATAGGAGAGTTGGAACAATAATTTGATACAAGAGATGTTGTGAAAATTACAAGAGGATTTTGATTAACTGTTGTTGAAATTGTATCACTATTTGAGCATCCGTTTGCATCAGTATAATTGTAAAGTATATTAACTGAGCCATATGCAAGTGATGGATCAAATGTACTTCCAATAACACCAGAACCGGTGAAAGTTCCACCACTTGGAGATGCAGTTAAACTAATAGAACTTGCGTCTTCGCAATATGAGGATGCAAGTGAAGTTGATATACTTACGTTTGGCATAGTATATACGTTTGTCTGTATTGTGTCTGAATTACTACATCCGTTTGCATCAACGAAATTGTAAATCACTTGATTTATTCCAGTGTTAGCAATTGATGGATCAAATGAATTTCCTATTACTCCTGTTCCACTAAATGTACCACCTGCCGGATATGCTCCTAAAGATATTGATGGAGAATTTGCACAATAATTTGATGCAAGATTTGTTGTGAACATAACTACTGGATTTTGATTAACTACAGTTGATATTGTATCACTATTAGAACATGAATTTCCATCTGTATAATTATAAATAATTTGAACTGAGCCATAAGCCATTGCAGGGTCAAAAGTATTTCCACTAACTCCTGAACCAGTGAATACTCCACCACTCGGTGATGCTACTAAACTTACAGTGCTTGCATATTCACAATAAGATGATAAAAGAGTTGTGGAAATGCTTACGTTAGGCACTGCATATAACATTGTCTGTGTTGTATCTGAATTACTACATCCGTTTCCATCAACGTAAGTGTAAACAACTTGGTTCATTCCAATATTAGCTATTGATGGATCAAATAAATTTCCAGTTAATCCCGTTCCACTAAATGTCCCACCGGATGGATAGGCGGTTAAATTAGTTGAGATATCATTAGCGCAACTGTTTGGACTTAATCCTGTTAAAATATTTACAGTTGTTAAAGAATTAAGATTAACAACAATTGTGTCGCTTCCAATAAATCCAAGACTATCTTTAATAAAAGCAATGTAAGTTCCTGCAAGGGATACTGTGATTGTTGAAGTAGTGTCTGATAAAGGAACACCATCTTTTGTCCAGGTATGTTGATATGTAGGGGAGTTGTAACCAGCATCTAATACTATTGTCTCACCCTGACATAATGTAGTGTCATTTCCTAGTGAAGGTTGAGCTACATCAATAATTCCAATGTTGTCAACACCAAACATAAATGAACCTAGATAACCGGAGAAAATACTAACCTTCAAATTAACATATTCACCTGCATAATCAGGAATTGGAACGGCAACTGAACTTAATCCTGTTCCTGAATAGTAATTAGTATTTTTTATAGTGTGAACTGCATAATAATTATCTCTGCAATCATCAGAAAGACTAAATACTATAGAATCATATGAAGTTAGACTACCCATAACCGCATAATCAAAAACTAAATAACTTGCAGAAGTTACTTTTCCAATAAGTTTTCGAAACTCTGCCTCATATGGTGCTGATGGAATGGGAGATCCGCTAGATTCAAGACCACCACTATAAACATCTGCAAATAAAACATTAGAAGTTAATCCAAAGAATCCTCCTGATTGTATATAGAAACCATCAGTACTCCAATCATTATCCTGACTGTCAAAATTCTCAATATGTGGAATGATTTTATGATGTTCATTTTCACCTATAAACCTTGCAGTGTCATTTGATTTTGTAATGTCAGTTGATAAATTAGTATATGCTAATACATCATAAATACCGTTTTGTGTTGTATTAAAAGTCCCTAAATATATATAATCCACACCAAATGGTGGTATTGTATCAGTATAAGAAGCATTATAGGAATGAAATCCATCAGGAGCTTGAATACTGCAATAAACCGGAATATTAGTTTCATTTGAAAGTCCATAATTTCTTATTAATGCATATAATGAATCAGTTTCAGCACCACATTGGCCACCACTTGAAGTGACATTTAAAACTCCAACATCATGGAGTGTAGGCTCCCATAATCTGATATTATCAATTAGGACTGCATCATCATTAGACTCTGAATATTTATTATTATATCTCAATACAGCTTCAAGCGATATAGTTATATTTCCACCTACAAAGGCAGAAAGATCAAATTCAAGTGATTCGTTATCGCTTTGGTCATAAGTGTTATCAGGTTGCCAAACTGAATCTCCACTAAATGCTTCAATTGCGTATAGAGTGTCATTTATCATTACCCTGAACCAGTTGTTCTTAACATCATAAGTTGAACTATATTGATAATCAAACATTAATCTTAATGCCGACATTCCATAAGTATTTATATCACAAGTACTAAGCTTAACATAGTGTTCAGGGTTATTTGTGAAAGCATCGGTGACATTTGTTGGGTAATTCCAGCCTGTGTTTGATTTTCCTTCCATTTTTAGGGCAAGCCATGAATCTCCATTATATTCTTTTGTTAAACTAAGGCTTGTTTCGGAACCCTTAATTATGGAAAAATAAAAGTTTGTTGAATCCTCAAAGTCTTCATAAAATGGAAGTGTAATAGCTCCAACTTTTTTTAGTTTAAGACTTAGAGTATCATTATAAGGATTTTCTTCACCAGCTAGTGCTGTATAGATTTTTAAGTTATGTAAACCAAGTGATGATAAATCAACAGTATTTGTAAAAGTATAGTTTAATGTATCACCATTAAGAATGGTACCTGTGTATGTTTCAGTTATTGGAATTCCATTATTTACACTAAAAAATATATTAAAATTTGATTGTGAGTTTGTTCCTTTATTCACTATTTCAACTTTGACTTGTTCTGTTGAGCTAAGTCCACAATTATCTGTATTACCCAACCAACTAATTATAGATAAATCTTTTGCTGGAGGTGTAAATTCATCAGCTCCAATGTCCGGTGTTGTTGTATTTCTCGTTTCTCCATCAATATCTTTTGTAACTGAAACAGGTGAACCTAGTCCATTTAATTCTATGTCAAAAACATGAAGATCCGTTTGTGAGATAAATGCAGGAAGAAACTCTATAGAATTAGCGTCCTTACCACTTGCAGTTTTTAAAGCTATAAGACTTGTTTTATCTCCACTCCAATAAGCTAAATTGCTTCCAGCAGAATAATAACAATTATAATCTAAAGTATTTATTGTTGAAGTGGTACCGAAATAAGCTGCATAACCTCCCGCAGAATTAACGAATATATTGTTTTTAAATGATTGTCCGGTTGTATTTGATGTAGTATTATATTGGTATAAACCATAACCAGCTGTACCACCTATAATATTTATTGAGTTGTAGTAATAGTTAACTTTGTTTGAATAATAAGCATAAATTCCATATCCTGTTCCCGGATTATTGGTTGTTATAAAGTTATTTGATACTAATCCGGATGCCGATGCTCCTGCATAGCTAGAATAGTTATTACGATAAACTTTTATTCCATAAGATGTTGATGTAGAACCATCCATAATTATTCTATTATTAGACAAATTAAAACCATTAAAATTGTAATAAGAATAAATTCCGGTTGAGCCTTCATCAAAATTATGTATGAAGTTGTTTGTTATTTGAATTGAATCTTGATAATAAGCATAAATACCATAATGATATACACCTGTAATTTCATTACTGTCGATTACAGTTCCTGTTTCCCATGTTGATGTATTATTACCGTAAACATAGAAACCATAGTAACCTCCAGATATCTTATTATTAGTATAAGTGTTGAAATTATTTAGCGTATAACTATCATAGATAGCTTTATTGTCGTAGCTATTGCCGGTACTTACTATATTATTTCCTCTAAATTTATTATAGTTTGCTCCATTTATTAACTCAATAACGGTTGCATAATAGAAATTGCTTGCTTCTATTGTCATATCCCTAAATGTGATATAATCAGCTCCATCAAGTTTAAGTGTCCAGTTATCGTATTCAGATGTAGCATTATTATTAAGAATTACATCAGAATTATTACCAGATAATGATTTAAAAATAATTGTGTTTGTTGCAGAAGCTCCAATAATTTCAGGTATAGTCACTTGTTCAAAGTAGGTTCCACTTTCAACATTTATAATAACAGGAGCATTTATACCACAATTATTTAATGCAAAAACAGCATCTGAGAAAGTAGGGAAATCAGCATTAATACTACTTCCAATTATATATGTACCTGATAAAGTATTACATAGGTAGGGGTTATTATAAACAGTATCACGATTGGTAATCGTATCGCCTGGATTAGAAACAACAGCAATACAATTATAATAACCAGCCGTTGACATATTTGCACTCGCACTAAAAGTGTATAATAAGGTATCACCTGAAAACAATGTATCATTATATGTTTCTGTTACCCAACTTGCACCACCATTAATTGAATATTTAAGAGGAATAGAATGCTGAAAAGCAAGTCCTTCATTAAACAATTTTACTTGTATTGGCATAACTGAGCTTGGAGTTGTACCTGCAAGAGGAGAAACCCATTCAAGCAATGAAAGATTATTTGATGAGGGTGGTGTCATATTAATACTTAACTTCATATTTGGTCTTACAGTTGAAGTGCTTCCTGTTGTATTTAAACAAACACCAAACGCATCGTCTGCATAATATAATGAAGAATTATAAGTAGTAGTAGTATTTCGAATTTGAGCATTATTTGTCCAACCAGTATTATTAAAACAAGTTTCAATAATTATATTGCTACTACCATCCCAATTGAAAGGAGTACTAAAAGTATGTGTATTCCATCCAACAACATCAGAATAAGCTGCAGTTATATAAACCTGAGTTAATCCTGTAACGAAAGATGTTGTTAGGTTAGATAAAGCTGTTGTTCCTATTTTTATATTAAAACCTGTCAAAGGTGTCCCTTCAGCTGTTGCTACATCAAACGCAAGGGACTGAATTGTTCCGACACCACCACCTGCAGCAATAATTTCTGCTGCCGGAATTAAGAATTGATGTTTTGCGCCATAATAATAGTTGCCATAAGGTGCTGGATAACTAGAACTTGAATTAGTTGAGGTTCCAGTCCCAATGGTTACTATTGTTTGAGCATTTAAGCCAAAAATAATTAACAATAATGTTAAAATTAAAAACGGTCTGAATATTTTGTTTGCCATGTTAATAGTTTTTTAATGTATTTTGTATTCTTTTAATATCTCAATATTTTTTAATAAATAATCCTGATTTCAAAACGACCTTCTTCACAATATTAATATCTTCATTACAGTTGCTTTTGTTGTTAATGCTGCAAAGAGCATAATTGCGAGAAGAAATGTAGGTTTTTTTATGATTGTTAGGTTTTAGTTAATATTAATAAATTTTTTATGAATTGTTCTAAGATTCAAAAGTACATAAGATTTTCAATTTATAAAAACAAATAAGGCTAAAAAATTTATGATGTTTTTTGCTGAACTACAATTTTTCTAAGCATTAAAACCCATTATTATTTAAACTTTGTATCACTTTGTGCTTCTTTGAGCAACTTAGTGTAATAGCTGTTTCATAAAGAGCCACAAAGAAGACACTGAGTTTCAAAGAGCAAAGATTATAATTAACTTCAAGTTTTTAACACTAATTAGTTCTCTTAACATTATTCTGAGTAAAACCTGTAGTAAATAAAACAAGTGTAATAATTATTGTAAATATCTTTTTTTGATTTATCTGATAACTATTTTGGTTCTGAAAAAATGATTATCTTTTGTTGTAATTTTTAAAAAGTATAATCCACTTTGCATTTGCTCTTTTCTTATTGAAATATTATTTGATTCAGGATTTTCGATTATTTTCAATCTCTTAGCTGAAATATCAAATAATTCTACTGTTCTAATTTGAATATTAGGGCTTTCAACAATAATATTAGTTTCGTCATTAAATGGATTTGGGAATATTTTAATATTATTTTTAAGAAATATTTCACTAATGCCAACTCCAATAGTTATATATGATGTTTTAGTAATACTATCTATAGCACTTCCATTCCAGGCAACAAGTTTTACATCATAGTTTCCGTTAGCTGAGTAAGTATGAGATGGATGTTGGGCAGAGCTTGTGTCACCATCTCCAAAATACCAAATCCATGAATCAGGATTTCCGGTTGACATATCACTGAATTGCACTGTTAGAGGGCTTGCTCCACTTGTAGGAGTTCCACTGAATTCGGCTAAAATTAATGTGATAATTCCATTGGTCGCTTGATTTGACCTTGATGAGTTATAATTAGTATTAACTTTAGATTTTGCATAAGGATTACAACTATGAGGTGCTAATATCTCAACCTGATAATATAACAATCCGACTGGAGGAGCTAAATCAGAATATGATATAGAAGTTCCGGGTACTGAATCTATTAAAGTTAGATTGTGAGCACTGTCACCTCTCCAGATATAATAAGTTACAACCTGGAAACCGATATAATCATTCCAATTTAAATTCCATGTAATACCAGTTCCTTGGCTAACTGAAAGATGCATTGTTGTATGGAAATCACTCAATACAGACTCAAATCCACAAGAATCGAAAACTGAAATTTTATAGCTTTCTGCTTTAACAGCAGGATTTGAAGCAGTGTCAATAAATATTCCCGCAGAGTCAGCAGGAACATATCCTATACTGTCATAAATTCCACTTACATTTGATTCGCGATATATTTTATAATAATCAATATTTCCAATAACATTTTTCTCGAAAATAACCATGTTTTCGTTTAAACTATCATCAACCGAAACAAGACAAAGTGAATCCGTTGGTAGAGGTATTACATCAACTTCAACTGAATCAACAGCAGTACATCCAAGTCTGGTAGCAGTAACAAAGTATTTTGTTAGCATTGTTGGAGTAGAAATAGGATTATTAACAGAAGGGTTATTTAGGTTTACTGAAGGGTTCCATGAGTAATTAACTCCAGTCATTCCACTTACATTTGCATTTAATTGAATTCCTTCCATACAATAAGTGGAAGTATCACTTCCTGCATCTAAAGGTAAATCTAAAACAGTTACAACAACAGAATCAGTTGCTGAAATTGAACCATCAGTAACCGTTACATAATAAGTTGTAGTTGCAGTAGGGTAGGCATTAGGATTTGAAATTCCCTGACAACATAATCCTGATGTTGGTGACCATGTGTAAGATAATGTTCCCAAACCTGAATATGATGCATTAGCTATAAGTTGAACTGTGTCGCTGCAGATTAATGAAGTATCAGTTACACTAACTGTAAGGTTAACACCACCAGAAATAGTCTTAATAACTTTATTTCCACCACATGCATAACCAATAGTATTGCTCACAAATTGAATGTTTTTAAAGTCGGCTGTTCCTACATCATATTGCTTTAACCAAGAATATCCACCATTAACGGTTCGATAAATTTTCCCTGCTGAGCCAACCCAACCTATAGTATCATCAACAAAATATATTGAATGTAAACTATTTGATCCTAATCCTGATGTTCCTGTTAAATATGACCATGAATCTCCACTATTTGTTGATTTGAACATTATTCCTGTATTTCCGCAAACATAGCCTGTTGAAGAAGGGAAATGTAAATTATTAAATTGGTTTCCACCTAAATTAGCTTTAACTGTATAAGTTGTGTTTAAAGTGATTTTGCCAATAATAGCAGTAGTAGAAGTTGTTCCCATTTTTCCTGTTGTGATGGCAGTAGTGTCATCTGTTTGCTGAATTGCACTAAAAGTGGTTCCGGGAACAGGACCATCTTGAAGCCATGTTGTTCCTCCATTAAGAGTTATAATAAAATATCCGCCTGAATTATAATTTCCAACTACAACACCACTATCATGATTATTGAAATATACATCTTCAAGGTCGATTGGTGTAGTAAGTGTGGTTATTGACCAATTAGTTCCTGCATTAGATGTAATAAGTATTTTGCCGGCATCCCCTACAGCAAATCCTTTTTGACTACTTACAAAGTAAACTCCATTGAGATTAGTAGTAATACCACTTGTTAATAGTGTCCAATTATCACCTCCATTAGTAGTTTTATAAATTTTACCACTATCGCAAACAGCAAAACCTGTTGATGCGCTGACAAAAAAGATATCATTAATGTTGGAAGTTGTACCAGGTGATTTTTCAATCCATCCATTTTGAGAAAATGATAAGCTGCTAACAAATAATAATATAATAATCAGGTTTAATTTTTTCATTTTGATAAATTTTTATTTTTATTCTAACTGGTAAAAATAATAAGAAATGTTTTATATTAATAAAGAAAATTCATTCTTTTTTCAATTCTTAGTTGATTTATTATTTTTTATAGCACCTCAAAATAAAATTAATCAATGAATTACTTAAAAAATAGCAACCATGTTTTTTTAATTAGACCGAAAAAATTATTGATGAAGCAATAGAAACAAAAAGTAAATTATTAATTTTATAAGTTACGGTGTGAATAATTCAATTGTTTATAATTCACACCGTAAAGTAAAATACATTTAATATCAAATATAAATTTTACTGAATCACAACCTTCCCAACTCTCCTAAACTTATCGTTCATAACTACAATTTGATAAATTCCTTTAGGAAGAGTTGAAAGATTTAGACTATGTTTATAATTTCCTTTGAAACTTTGAATTTCATCAGCATAAATTTTTTCTCCTAATAAATTGTAAACTTCAATCCCGATAGCTATCGGGACATTTTCATAATATGAATTTATGTCTACAGTAAACATTCCGTCATTAGGGTTAGGGTAAACCTTATAAACAAATGTATTATTCTTTTCATAGATGCCTATAAAAACTATGTTATCTGCAGTATTTGAACGTGATGAATTATAATTAATTTTCGCTGATTTATTTTGTAAATAGTCAACGTTTAAGTTTTTTGAGCCAATAATACAAGGAGTTGGTTTGATAACTTCAATTAAATAATAAGTTGCTCCAGTTGGAGGATTCAAGTCAGTGTATGTAAAAGTAGTTCCTGAAGTTGAGTCAAGTAAATTCATAGTACCTGGAGATATCCCTCGCCATATTCTATATGATGAAACAAAAAATCCTTGATACTGACTCCATATTAAATTCCAAGAATTACCAATTCCTTGATTTATTGTTAAATGCATGGTTTTATGATATGGACTTAATTGAGATTCATTTCCACAACTATCAATTATTGAAATTTTATAGGATTCCGGTTTAACAGAAGGATTAGATGAAGTATCTGCAAATACACTAGTTTGGGCAAAAGGTATATTGGCTAATAAATTATAAATTCCCGTTACTGTGCTTTCTTTATATAGATTAAAAGATGATATACCTTGTAATAATGCTTTTTCCCAAACAATAAAATTAGCATTAATGAAACTATCTACTCCAACAATGCAAATTTCCTGATTTGCATAAGGTATAACAGTTGTTACGTTAATAGTATCAGTGTTATTTTGACACATATTTGAATCTGTTAACAAAGCATAATAAGAAGCTGTTGTATCAATAATAATATGATTTAATGAGTCACCTGTATTCCAAACTACATTATAATAATTAGGTATATGAATACTCATGGAATCATTAAAACAAAAGGAAGTATCATTTCCTAAATTGTAAATGGGCAGAGAATATACTTCTAGTGTTTGTGAAGTTGAATCAGTGCAATTGTTGGTGTCAGTATATATATAGTTTATTGCATGAGTGCCTATTCCCGCAATCGATGAATAAAATATTCCATTATTGATTCCAAATCCGGAAAAATAACCTCCAGAAGGTTGACCACCTGTAAGGGTTAAATTAGATTTATTACAAATATTTGAAAGTTGTGATAATGTAACTATTGGTAATGAAAAAAATGATTTAGTAGAATTTATTGTATCATTAAAATTTTGCGGATCATTATTGCCATTTGGCAAGATTGTATATGCTTGAAAATTGTAGGTGCTATTTGAATTAGTAGTTAAAGTGTCAATAGTTACATTAGAAGTATCTCCATAATTCATACTTCCAGTCCAATTGTATGTTTTATGCAAGCCCCCATTGACTGTAAATTTAATTATTGCTGTAAATAATGTATCTGTGCCATAACTTTTCAATTTAACTATAACGTCAGTATTTCCCTCACAATTATTTGAGAAATCAATTGCAACTATTCCTGTATTATCCGGGAATAAGACAAATTCATCAGCCCCCATACTTGGTGTTGTTAAATTTCTGGCTTCTCCATCAATATCATCAATGACTTCTACTATGGGTAAAGCGTTTGCATTAAGGGGAGATGTTAAATGTAAGTCCATTGGAAAGATAAACGGAGGTAGCACTGAAATTGAATTAAAAAACATATTACTAGCTGTTTGTAATGCAGTAAGGTCTGTTTTATTTCCATTCCAATAGGCTAAATTATTTCCGGATGAATATAAGCAATTATAATCTGAAATAGTTATAGCAGTGAGTGTATTTGCATGAAAAGCATATCCACTGATTTTGTTTGAAAATATATTGTTTTTAATATTTATATACCCACCACTATAAATATCAATACATCGACTAAATGTGAAATTGTTATTACCATCAATATTTACACTATTATAGTAATAATCAATGTACTCAGACCCATTGTTGGAGATTCCATAACAGTTACCACTGTTTACTCTGCTAGTTGATATAAAGTTATTTGCTACAAGTCCCCTGTTTGATGAACTACCATTACAGCTTAGTAAATATAAACCATAATCAAAGCCATTATTCGATTTGGAAATATTATTATGCGTAATTATAAATCCATTCATGCAATAAGAAAATTTAGACAATTGGATTGATGTATATGTAGAAGTATTTGTAATTTTATTTCCAATAAACTCTGGAGCATTTTGATAACTAATGTCCACCCCACGAAAGTATTGATTATTAAAAACATTGTTATTGAATTTAGTGCCATTTTCAAGTGATGATGTGCTAATACCATGGTAGTAAATACCATAAGCACCATACTGTAAAAAATTATTGTGGAATTCATTATAATCACAATTGGTCGTATTATTATTGTAAATAAGACTCCTAGATTCAGGATTTATTGCAGAGCTATAGTCATATCCAATTATTTGGCAATTTATTAACTTATTGTAATTAGCATCATTTGTAAGCTCTACAATAGTCCCATAGGCTTGAGTTGTTCCTGTTCGTTTTATTGTAATGTCTTTAATAATGATATAATCAGCATTGTTTAGAAGTATGGTGTAATTATTTGCACTGATAGCTGATGCTGTCTCTTGCAATACAACATCAGTACTATCACCACTGCTAGATTGGAAAGTAATTGTATTTGATGCCGAAGCACCATAAATTTCTGGAATTTCAATTTTTTCATTATAGATACCTGTTGTTATATCAAATACTACGGCACTATCGACTCCCCTTAAGTTGAGATCAATTATTGCAGCCGAAAATGATGCATAATCTTCAGAAGTTGATGTACCAATAGTGTAATGACCATGCATATAAAATGTTGGAAATTCATCTGCTCCTAAATCAGGTGAAATTGTATCTCTTGCTTCTCCATCGATATCATTAGAAACTTCAATTAAAGCTGTTCCTTTTGATTTTAGTGCTAAATGATTTGTATGTAAATCAATAGGTGAATTAAAGATTGGTTCCACAGAGATTGAATTTGTGAATTTCCCACTTGATGATTGTAAAGCTGCAAGGTTAGCAGTATTTCCACCCCAGCGAGCAAGATAATTTCCTGATGAATACAAACAATTATAATCTGCTGCTGCTATACCAGTTGTAGAACTTGCATAAAATGCATATCCACCAACAGTATTTACAAATATATTGTTTATGAAATTATTATTACTTCCATCTGATGTAGATAATGATTTACTATTTGATGAGCCACAATCCAGCTTGATTGAATTATGATAAAAATTTAAATAATCATTGTTGCCAGAATTGAAGCCATAGGTTGTGCTGGTTCCTGTTCCTGTTAGATTAATAAAATTGTTCGCAATTAAACTTGGGTTAGTTGCAATTGCATCAGAGTTATGTATTTGCATTCCAGTATCGCCATTAACATTTATTTTATTTCCAACTATACGAATATTATTACAATGGCCCACTGTCAATCCCGCATAAATATAATTTAATGAATTTTCAATTATATTGTTTATAAATTGCAAAGAGTCCTGATTCCCAAAGGTTACCCCATAGTTGGAGAAATCAGTAATAATATTGCCTTCAAAAATATTTCCTTTAGCAAGAATTGTTGAACTTGCCCCAGCAAAACGAATCCCAGTATATCCATATTGGATAATATTATTTTTAAATATATTGTATTGGTGTGTACCGTTGGTTGTATAAATAGCAGCCGAATAACTAATATTGGAGGATGAAGCTTGAATTATATTGCCTTCAAAAATATTATGTTCTGCTCCATCTGTAATATAGATACAATTCCCATTAGTTGTTCCTGTAGCTTTTATCGTCATTTGTTTAAATATTACATAGTGTGCTCCATTAAGTCCTAATGTCCAGTTGTCTGAACCTATTGATGCGTATTGAATAATTACATCAGTACTATCGCCTGTGGCTGATTGAAATGTAATTGTATTGATTGCCGAAGCTCCTGAAATAGGTCCAATAGTAATTTGTTCAGTATAAGTTCCAGAATCAACCAAAAAGAAAATTGGTTGACAAATACCAAACGTATTTAGATCATTAATTGCAGCACTAAAACTTGAATAATCATCAGAAGTATCAGAACCAATTGTATAAGTAGATGACCCAAGTGCTGTTTTTAATCCTATTATTTCAAGTGTATCATTACTTGGACGTAAATCCACTACTCCATTGGGTAAAGTTGTCCAGAAAGTAATATTATACAATATTCCTTGATAGAATGTAAGTGTATCAAGTGTTACTATTGTCGATGCCCCGGGTAAGATGATGTTATTGAAAATCACGCTGTCTTTCAACTGTGTGTTTACCATCCAATGAATATTAGCACTGAATAAAGTATCTATTCCAAAATTCTTAAGTTCTACCTTTACATTAGAAGTTGTTCCCGGGCAAGGTGCAATTGGTTCGTTTAGAGAAAAAATACAAGCATCATCACCTAATAGCATGAATTCATCAGCACCTATATCTGGAGTGATTGTATTTCTGGGTTCACCATCAATATCAATTGTAACTGCTGGTATTGGTATTGCATTTCCATCAAGGTTTGCATTATTTATATGTAAGTCGGTAGTGCTTAGAAATCCCGGATTTATCGATAATGAATTTGAATCCATACTGCTGGCAGACTTATGTGCTGATAGATTTGCCATGTTTTGGTACCAGAATGTGAGATAAGAACCATTTGAATAAAAATTATTATAGTCGGAAGTAACCATTGTGTGTGCGTTGAAATAAGCAGCATATCCTCCACCCGTATTTGAAAATATATTGTTTTTAAATGTTTGGAATACTATATTGTTATTAGTATTACTTTGATATAAACAGCGTGCTGAAGTTGAACCTCCGGTAATATTAATTGAGTTATAATAATACTCAGTTCCTTTAGAATAGTAGGAATGCAAACCATAATGAGTACCTGTTCCACCTGTAATAGTTACAAAGTTATTAGCTACCAGCCCGTATCCAGTTGGATAGGTATTGTACGAATAATAATTGCCATAGTCATCATGTAGTCCATGACATTGAGATGATGATGTGCTTGTAATTTCAATTTTATTATTACTAATTCTGTATCCATTCATGGTATAGTGGCAATCTATTCCATAAGCAAACGAACCTATATTACCATGAATGTAGTTACCAATTATTTGAGTAGAGTCAGTATAATAGGAATTAATCCCACGATTATAAAAGCCCGAAATTTCATTGCCTTCAACCACCGTTCCTTTCTCCCAAGATGTAGAACCACTACCACGTATATATAGTCCACTACCACCTCCTATAATTTTATTATTTCTATATGTATTATAATGGTTTAATGTTGAATTATCATAAACACAATAATAGGCTGAAGCTGTACTTTGATCTATGATACATCCTTCAAAAGTATTATGAGTGGCTCCCCCTGTTACTTCTACAACCCTTGTTAATGAGCCTGTAGCTTTAAAAGATAAAATTTTAAATGTGATATAATCAGCTCCATTTAACTGAACTACCCAGGTTGCAGTTGTACTTGTTGTTGGTTGAATCATAACATCTGTATTAATCCCTGTTGATGATTTGAAAGTAATTGTATTAGCAGCAGAAGCTCCTAGTATTTCAGGTATTGTAATTTGTTCATCATATGTGCCTGGAGCAACAATAAAAACTGTAGGCACGACAACACCAGAATCTTGTAAATGAGTAATAGCTGAGGTAAAGTCGATAAAATCTGGTGAAATACCTCCAATTGTGTAAACTTTTATATTAACTAAATTAACTATTGATATTGCTGTATCATTAACTGCCGACCCATCAACTACACCATTTGGACTTTCAGACCACGCTTTTATATGTGAAACACCAACCGGGAAAGTATCATTTCCCAAAGTAATGTTGCCAGTAGTTAAGCCTGGGGCAAGATTACCGGCCCACGAATAAGATGATATAGTTCCACCGTTTACCTGCCACTTAATAGTAGCTGAAGTGAGAGCTATAGTGCCATAGTTTTTTATTGAAACTTTAACTGCAAGGATTCCAGCTCCTGCTTGATTAAGAGGTTCATTAATTGCTACAACTCCTGCATCATTAGGTGGTGGTGAAAATTCATCAGCTCCAATATCAGGATTTGTTGCATCACGTATTTCGCCATCAATATCATCAGTTATTAATGTTAGAGAAGTTCCTTTATTGTTTGCATCCAAATTTGGTGCAATATGAAGGTCAGTATTTGACACATAATCCGGATCAAGAGAAACAGAATTCACATTTCTTGTTGCATCGGTAGCTTTAAGTGCAGCAAGGTTTGATATAGTACCACCCCAACGAACATAATTAGTACCTGTAGTATAATAGTTGTTGTAATCAGCTGATGTTAAACAATTATGATTATTAACGTAAGCTGCGTAACCACTTCCTGTATTTACAAAATTATTGTTTTTCATATTGAGATAAGCTGATGAATAATTATATAAATACAAACAAGTATTATCAGTAGTACTATTATAATTTGATGTGATATTTACACTATTATTATAAACATCGGTGTATTTTGGGTGATAACATCTAATACCAACAGCCGTAGAATCTTGAGTATGCTGTGAAATCATATTGTTTGCAATTAGTGGGCGATTTGATGAGGTACCATAACAATCGTACATATATATTCCATAGCCATATTGGAAATCAATTCTATTCCCCACTACTTCGAAGTCATTATCGCAGTATTTCATATAAATATGGTAATATGAGTTAGCAGGAATACCATCATGAATGTTATTATAATTAATTTTAATAGCATTTTGATCATAGGCGTAAATTCCATAATAATAATATCCTGATATATCATTTCCCTCTATAATATTTCCTGATTCAAGACTTGTTGAACTTGCTCCATAGAAATATATTCCGGCAGAACCGTTTTTGATTACATTGTTTTCAATTACATTATTTTCATCTAATGGAGTACCGCTGGGGTTATAAATAGTTGAATATAATGTACTGTTAGTTGTAACAGCTCTTCCTATTATAACATTATTAGAAAATTCGTTATAATTTGCACCATTATCAAAATGAATAACCTGTGCTATTCCGGTACTGCTAGTAGCAATAGTCATTTTTTTGAATCTAACATAATCAGCACCATACAACATAACTGTGTAATTATTGGAGCTAGTAAGAATTACTGAAGTACTGTCTCCTGTATAAGATTCAAAAGTAATAGTATTAGTGGCTGAAGCACCTGTAATTTCTGATATGTATAGTGACTCATTATAAGTTCCCGGATGAACTCTAAATACAACCGCACCGTTAATTCCACTACAAGAATTCATCATACTTAGTGCGTCGTTGCACGATGCAAAATAGCCACTATCAGGTCCTATTGTAAATGTTCCTGCAATATTTCCACATGCAGATAAAGGATATATTAATGTATCGTTTGAGCCATTTGCATCACCAGTTTGAGCAACAATAGCCTCACAATAATACATACCCATATTGGGGATAGTTGCTTGTGTTGCAAATGTGTAATGAGCAGTATCACCAGAAAGTATTGGACCTGCAATTATACCGCTTATGATAGTTGCACCCTGATCAATTGAATATTTAACGGGAACATTGCTTTGAGCAGCTGAGCCAATATTTTTAACTACAATAGTAACACTTGATGTTTGAGGAGGTGTAATTACTGTTAAAGGAGCCAACCATTCAACTACTGCAAGGTCGTTGGTAGGTACAGGGAATTCATCAGCACCAATGTCGGGTGTTGTAGCATCACGTGTCTCACCATCAAAGTCAACGGTTACAGTTGAAACAGGTATAGCTGCTCCATTCAAATCAATAGAATTTATATGCAAGTCTGAAGGAGATGCGAAGCCAGGATCTGCTGAAATAGAATGTTGATTTGTATTAGAATAGGCAGCTTTAAGTGCAGCAAGATTAGTACGAGCTCCAACCCAATAAACAAAATCTCCGGTTGGCGAATAATAGTTATTGTAATCAGCTGATGTTAAATGTGAATTATTGCAAATATAAGCTGCATATCCGGTTCCTGTATTTACAAAGTTATTGTTTTTTATATTGTGATAGTGGTAAGTTGTTGATGAGCTATTATTAAAATAAAAACCGTAACTACTATTATTAACATTTATGGAATTATAGTAATAATCGTGGTATCTTGAATTTTGGTCATAAATAGCATAAGTAATTGCACCGCTGATAAAATTATTAGAAATTTCTATTCTATTGGACCATGTACCATCACAGTTAACTAGATACATTCCACGAGATCCAGTATTCTTAATATTGTTTTTTGAAAACTTACAATCATTATCACAATAACGCAGATACATGCCATAAGAAGCAGAACCAGTAATAGTATTACCTATAACCTGAACAGCATTATGATAATATAAGTACATTCCATAGGAATAGTAATTTGATATTTGATTATCTGAAAAAAGATTGTCTTGGGCAAGTACGGTTTGGCTTACGCCTCTCCAATAAATTCCTGCATAGCAATCCTTAATTATATTATTATCAATAAGATTATATTCATTAAGAAAACCATAAGAGTATATAGCACTTGCATATGAACTGTTATAATACGAACCTTGAATAATACAGTTTGAAATTTCATTATAATTTGCATTGGATCTGAAATTAAAAACTGTTCTGTAGGAACCACTTGTTGAAGTGGTTTTTATTGTCATCTTCTTAAACTTGATATAATAAGCACCATTTAGTACAACGGTACCGTCAGCAGATGATGTTGATGCTCCTTGCAATGTAACGGAAGTGCTATCGCCACTTGCCGATTGGAAAGTGATAGTGTTGATAGCTGAAGCACCAGTTACATAAGAAATACTGATTTTTTCGTTATAGGTGCCCGCTGCAACATTAAACACAACAGACCCACTAACACCACCACCAAGAGCAGCTACTGCAGCAGTAAAGTTTGCATATGTACCTGAAGGACCTATAGTATAAGTCCCACCTGCTAATTGTGCATTTGCATTAGGTATTGAAGAAATTAAAATAGTAGTAAGGATAAGAATTCTGAGTTGAAGTCTTGGTTTTTTCATGATTTCTGTTTTTAGTTAATATTGATTATATTAATTATAAGCAGTTTGGAATTTCAAAATTAATTAATGTTTTATTAAAAAGCAAAATATTAATTTATAAGTTACGGTGTGAATAATTTAATTGTTATATTGTTAATGCAAAATAAGATTATAATAGAAGACAAAACAATACCACAAAAAGGGTATTTTTTTTTGATTTTGCTGTTTTTTTTAATTTCTTATATTTGTGAATTATTTAGAAAAAAATAAATAATAAAAAATGAAAATAAGTGAAATAACTTCATGTCTTGAAAAATTTGCTCCCCTTAAATATCAGGAATCTTATGATAATGCAGGTTTGATAGTTGGAAACAAAAATACAGAAATTGAAAAGGCATTAATTTGTGTTGATGTTACCGAAAAAATTATTGATGAAGCAATAGAAACAAAAAGTAAATTAGTTATTGCTCACCATCCTTTGATTTTTGATGGAATAAAAAAGATTACCGGAAAAAATTATGTTGAACGGATAATAATTAAAGCAATAAAAAACGATATTGCAATATATGCAGCTCATACAAATTTTGATAATTCTTTTTATGGAGTTAATTCAATTTTGAGTAAAAAAATTGGTTTGACGAACACAAAAATATTAAATGCAAAGAGTGATGTTTTAAGGAAGTTGGTTACATTTTGCCCTTTAAATAAAGCTGAAGAAGTTAGAAATGCTTTGTTTGATGCAGGTGCCGGACATATCGGAAACTATGATAGTTGTAGCTTTAATACATCAGGAGAAGGAAGTTTCAAAGCTTTGAATGATGCAAAACCTTATGTTGGGGAAGTCAATAAATTACATTTTGAAAAAGAAGTAAGAATTGAAACAATTTTTTCTGTTTATAACGAGCCAAAAATTATAAATTCATTATTAAAAACTCATCCTTATGAGGAAGTTGCTTATGATATTTATCCTTTAAAAAATAATTTTAATAAAGTTGGTGCAGGAATGATTGGAGAGTTAGAAAGGGAAGAAAGCGAAAAAGATTTTCTATTACATATAAAAAAAATAGTAAAAATTGAGTGTATAAAACATTCTGAATTCTTAGGAAAAAAGATAAAGAAAGTGGCTGTTTGTGGTGGTTCTGGAAGCTTTTTAATTTCTGATGCCATTGCTTCAGGTGCCGATATTTTTATTACTTCTGATGTGAAATATCATCAATTTTTTGATGCTGACAACAAAATTATTATTGCAGATATAGGACATTATGAAAGCGAACAATTTATAAAAGAATTATTGCTTTCAATTCTAAAGAAAAATTTTCCTAATTTTGCAGCTCGAATATCTGAGGTAAATACAAATTCGGTAAATTATTTATAAAAAAAATAAAGACAATGGCAAAATCTACCACTAAGACAAGTGCAAAAAAAACAAAAGAAATAGAACAAGCAAAAGTTGAAGAAAAAGCTCAAATATCAGGCAGAGATATAACAATTGAAAAGAAACTTATAGCATTATACAGTTTACAGCAAATTAATTCACAAGTTGATAAAATTCGTATTATCAGAGGAGAATTACCTTTAGAAGTTCAAGACCTTGAAGATGATGTTGCAGGCTTGGAAACAAGAGTTCTAAATTATTCAAAAGAAATGGAATCGCTAAAAGAATCAATTGAAGAAAAGAAAAACTCAATTAAAGAATGCAAGACTTTAATAAAAAAGTATGATGAACAGCAAATGAATGTTAGAAATAACAGGGAGTTTGATTCTATTACTAAGGAACTGGAATTTCAAAATTTGGAAATTCAATTATGCGACAAAAGAATAAAAGAATTCAAAGCTGCTTTTGATGCAAAAAAGGAAATTATAGAAAATTCAAATGTTATCCTTGAAGAACGTAAAGCTGACCTTGATGTTAAAAAAAATGAACTTGCTAACATCATTGATGAAACCGAAAAAGAAGAAAATACGCTAATAGAAAAATCTATTAAAAACGAAGAATTTATTGAAGAAAGATTATTAACAGCATATAAAAGAATAAGGAAAAATGCTCGCAATGGCTTAGCTGTTGTTTTGGTTGAGAGAGATGCTTGTGGAGGTTGTTTTAATAAAATTCCACCACAAAGGCAGTTAGATATTCGAATGCACAAAAAAATTATTGTGTGCGAATATTGCGGAAGAATTCTTGTGGACGAGAATATTGTGGCTCTTGTTAATGCACAATAAAAAAGATTTTTTTTTTAAGGGAAGGTTTTGAATACCTTCCCTTTTTGTTATATTTTGATTTTTATGAAAAATGTTTTTGTATTAATAATTTTGCTTTTATCTGGTTTTATTACTTGTGCAAACTATGATTTTAACCCAAATTGCATTAATGCTTATTCTGCAGTTACCAGCCTGAAATTCGAAAAAGGACAAAAACTTATTGATATTGAAAAAAGAAATAATCCTCACAATAATATTCCTTATTACATCGAAAGCTATATAGATTTTCTTAAAGTTGCAATTGGAGAAAAGCAATCCGATTTCATTAGACTAAAAAATAATAATAAAACCAGAATTAGTAAATTGGAAAAAGGTGATAAATCATCTCCATATTATAATTATTGCCTATCAGAAATATATTTACAGAACGCTTACTCCCGAATTAAATTCAGAGAATATCTGTCATCTGCTCTTGAAGTAAATAAAGCATATCGTTTGCTTGAAAAAAATCACGATTTGTATCCTGAATTTATTCCTAATTATAAGAATTTAGGAATACTACATGCCTTGATTGGTTCAATTCCTGATGAATACCATTGGGTAGCAAAAATGCTTAATATTAAAGGTTCCTTAAGTTTAGGAATTAATGAATTAAATAAAGTTTTAAGGGCGTCAATCAAAAATAAAAATTATGAACATTTAAAAGGTGAAGCTATTTATTACAAAACATTTGTTGTGCTTTTTATGCAAAATGAAAAGAAACATGTAATAAATCTGTATAATTTATATGAAACTCCTTCCTTTTCAAAGTTATTGAACACAAATCCAATGCTGTGTTATTCAAAAAGCAGTATTGCATTGAATCTGGGACTAAACAACAAAGCTATAAATATCCTTCTATCAAAACCCAAAGGTGATGAGTATTTTCAGTATGATTATCTTGATTATATGTTGGGAGAAGCAAAATTAAATCGCCTTGACAGTGATGCAAAAATATATTTTATAAAATATATTTCAAATTTTTCGGGACAAAATTACATTAAAGCATCATACCAGAAATTAGCATGGTGTTATCTTGTTAGCGGTGATGAAAACAAATATAAATCAACGATTTCAAAAGTGCTAAAATATGGAAATTCGCTTTTTGATGTAGATAAACAAGCTCTTGTTGAAGCAGAAAGCGGTGAGGTTCCAAATATTTATTTGCTTAAATCCAGATTGCTTTTTGATGGTGGATATTACAATAAATCTCTAAAAGTTCTTGTTGAGAAAAAACCAAGCCAGGTCTATAAAAAGAAAAAAGATGCTATTGAATTTACATATCGATTAGCACGAATTTATCATAAAAAAGAAAATCTTAATAAAGCAATTTCATATTATGTGATGACTTTGAAAAATGGTAAAGAATATTCATATTATTATATTGCAAATTCCTCGCTTCAATTAGGATTGATTTATGAAGATAAATCGGATTATGATAAAGCTAAAAAATATTACAAAAAATGTTTATCGATGAATCCCGAAAAATATAAAAACGGAATTCATAATAAAGCTAAGGCAGGCATTAATCGAATCGAAAAAAAATAAAAAAGCCGATTAAAAAATCGGCTTTTTTGGTAAAATGTATTTCACTAAAATCTAACTAAAATCTCACTCCAAGAGTTAATAAAAAATTATTACTAATATTTTTAAGAGTTGCAGCACTTCCTACACTTGAATATAAATAATAATCTTCAGAAGACTCGGTATAAACATAAGCAAAGTCAATAAAATAATTCTTTTCTCTCAAGCCGAGTCCAAAAGTATATGATGTGCGTTCGAAATCATTTAATCCTGATTTGAATGGACTTCCGTATAAAGCGTATCCTCCTCTGATTTTGAATGGAGATAAATTTAATTCGCCTCCAATTCGTATGTTTTGCTGAGTATTATATGTATTAATAATATCATTATTTACTTCAAAAAAAGAAAAACTTGATGAATATTTATCACTATTATGAAATCTTGCATCAGCATAATCAATATATTCATAGTCTGCACTAATCAAACCATATTTGCCAATAATAAAAGCAATGCTACCTATAATACGCATAGGAGTTGTGAGTTCATATTCATATTCGCCGTTTGGAGAGCTCGAAGTGTAAGTTTGCCCATTATCGAAATATGATTTTATTTCCCTGCTATAATTATCATTTAATGTGAAAAATGTGGGAGAGTGAACTGCTGCTCCAATTCTAACCCAATCTGTAGCTCTGAAAATCAAACCAAATTTAGCATTAAAACCTGTACCGCTGGTTTCAAGCTCATCGTTAACATTAAACTTATTGAAATCAGATATTGTATCTGCAATATCTTTTTCAGTATAAAGTGAATGTTCTTTGTAATTTATATAAGGTATTCCAATTGTTCCTGCAATGTATAATCTATCGCTATAATTTCCACCAAGTGTTATAACAAATTCGTTCATTGAACCAGAGGTTGAAATTTCTTTTGATTGATTAATTCCACCGGCAGGAACAGGGCTTGTGTATTTATTAGAGCCTCCCATTGTGTCAATCAACCAGGTGTTCCAAGCCAGTTCTGTGTCAAAAGGATCTAATGCATCATATTCGTTACCCCAAGCTTTTATAAGATAATCATCCATTAAAGAAGATTGTGGATTGTTTCCTGTTATAACAGTTCTATTATTAAAATTACCAAGACGATTAATTCCAAATCCAAATTGTATGTTTTTCCAGCCATCATCTTTTTTATTGGTTTCGAAATTCATCACTATTCCAATATTGCTGAAATTAAAGTTATACTTTATATCTTCACCTAATCCGTTATAGAAGTTCGATTCGGTTTTGTTGATATAAATTGAAGGAGTGAAAGAAAATTCTGAGCTTTTATAAAGTCCAATACCGGCAGGATTAACACTTAAAGTAGAAAAATCAGCACCTAATGCACCAAAAGCTCCGCCTGTTCCCATATATCTTGCAGTTCCTCCAAATGTAATTTGAGAATATCTCAAAGCATCCATTTTGTTTTGAGCTATTAATGATACGCTGAAAACTATTAATAGAATTGCAGTTAATTTTATTTTTTTCAT
>CAYLPA010000009.1:25331-28484 GCA_964385385.1 uncultured Saprospiraceae bacterium
TTAATGATACGCTGAAAACTATTAATAGAATTGCAGTTAATTTTATTTTTTTCATGTTTTTCTAATTTTATAGTTTAAGTTTTCTTTAAACAAATATTTTTTAAAAATATTTTAATAAATTTATCTTCTACCACCTCTTGAAGAACTACTTGACCTAGAACTTGATGAACTTGATCTTGAGCTTGAAGAACTTGAACGTGATGGAGCAGAATAGCTTTTGCTGCTTGATGACCTGCTTGGAGCAGAATAACTTCTGCTACTTGATGACCTGCTTGGAGCACTATAGCTTTTGCTACTTGATGACCTGCTTGGTGAGCTATAACTTCTGCTATTTGATGAACTTGGCTTAGAATAACTTGATGAACTATTTGATTTTGTTCTGTTATAAGTTGGCGAAGTATATGGTTTTGGCTTTGTATAGCTTCTATTGTTTGAAGATTGATTAGTTGTAGTTGCCTTATTATAATTTTGAGTTTTTTGTGATTTTGGACTAGTATATTGTTGACTAGATTTTGATTTAGTATAATTAGGCGAACTATATGTTTTTGTACTTCTACTATTTTGATTTGAGTAGTTTGGAGTTTTATAAGTTTGTGGCTTAGTATATTGTTTCTTTTGTGTAGCTTGTTTGCTATAGTTTATATTTCTTGTAGCAGAAGTTGAAGGAGCAGTTGCTCTTGTTTTAGTTGCATTATTTTGGCTATTAACGGTTTTAGTAGCTTTTGGAGTTGTACTTCTTGTAATAGAAGTATTAGTAGTACTTTTTGCTTTTTGAGTATAAGTAGATTTGTTAACAGCTTTTCCTGTTTTAGAATCAACTTTTGTAGCAACAGTTTTATTGGTTGCTCTATTCATTTTAGAAGAACTGCTAACATTATTAGTATTTGCTCTGGAAAAATCATTGTCTCTAGTAGCAGCATTTGCTGACATTGTAGAACCTGTTCTAATACCTTGATCAGCCATTGAATTTTCGTATCTTTCTCCCAAAGTTAATGCAGTTCTGCTTTCGCCACCACGATCAGTGTTTGAACTGCCAATACCATTTCTTGGACCATAATGTGAATTTCTGTCATAGCTATTATAATAATTGTTGTTATATCCCCCATAATCATTGTAATAAGGTGAATAATATCCGTAACCTCCACCATAATAATAAGGAGAATAGTATCCGTAGGGATAACCCCATCCATAACCATAAGGATAATAAGAACCATATCCATAGTTGTTATAAGGGTACCACCAGTTATATCCTAAATAGATACTATAACCATAATAATAAGGATTGTAAGAATACCAATATGAGTTAGTGTACCATGGGTCATAATATCCCCAATAATTATAAGAATTATGAAATCTTCTAATCCTTGATGAATAAGCGTAATCATAATAATCATCAGAATCAAAATAATTATTTGTTATATGGGTTGTTCCATCTTCATCAGTATAGCTTTCTGAAGTTGAATATTCGCTTTGGGCACCAGTTTCGCCTTCATCGTAATAATATTCTTCTTCATCAGTTTTGGTTTGAGGAGTAGTAGCAATTTCTTCTGAATTTGAATATTCCGAAGAATTACTTGGATTGTTAATTGCAGGTTTCTCTTTTGGTGAATAATAAACATCGTCATAAGATGTTGATTTTGTTGTTGTACATGAAGAGAAGATGATTATTGAAACTGCAAATGCTAATAATTTCATAGTTGTTTTCATAATTTTATCCTCCTTGAATTTTAATATATTTGTTATGAGTTTTATTTTATACATAATATTTTGATTATTTTAGCGGATTATTATTTGAACCGAAATAAACAAATACTATACCACAATCAAAAATGGCAAAAGATTTTTCTACTCGTGAAGAAAATTATTCTCAATGGTACAATGATATTGTTTTAAAGGCTGATTTAGCCGAAAATTCTGCCGTTAGAGGATGCATGATAATTAAACCTTATGGCTATGCTATTTGGGAAATGATTCAAGCTTCTTTAGACAAAATGTTTAAAGATACCGGACATTCTAATGCATACTTTCCATTGTTTATACCCAAATCATTTTTTAGCAAAGAAGCTTCTCATGTTGCAGGATTCGCAAAAGAATGTGCTGTTGTAACTCATTACAGATTAAAAAATGACCCTAATGGAAAAGGAATTGTTGTTGACGAAGACGCAAAACTTGATGAAGAGTTAATAATTAGACCAACTTCTGAAACTATTATTTGGGATGCTTATAAAAAATGGATACAGTCATACAGAGACCTTCCAATTTTAGTTAATCAATGGGCGAATGTTGTAAGATGGGAAATGAGAACAAGATTGTTTTTGCGAACCACTGAATTTTTGTGGCAGGAAGGTCATACAGCTCATGCAACTGAGAAAGAAGCTATAGAAGAAACAAATCAAATGTTAAGAGTTTATGCTGATTTTGCTGAGAACTTTCTTGCTGTACCCGTTTTAAGAGGAACTAAATCGGAAAATGAAAAATTTGCCGGTGCCATTGAAACTTATTGTATCGAAGCTTTGATGCAAGATGGTAAGGCTTTGCAGTGTGGTACTTCGCATTTCTTAGGTCAGAATTTTGCTAAGGCATTTGACGTGAAGTTTGTTAATAAAGAAAACAAAAAAGATTATGTTTGGGCAACATCATGGGGAGTTTCAACTCGATTGATGGGTGCATTAGTTATGGCTCATTCTGATGATAAAGGCTTGGTTATTCCGCCAAGGTTAGCACCCAATCAGGTTGTGATTGTTCCTATTTATAAAACTGATGAACAATTTGATGCAGTTACAAAAAAAGCTGAAGAGATAAAAAAATCTCTACAAGCCAAAGGCATTAGAGTTAAACTTGATAGCAGAAGAACTTATAAACCGGGATGGAAATTTGCAGAATATGAGTTTAAAGGTGTTCCTGTTAGACTTGCTATTGGACCTCGTGACCTCGAAAACGAAACTGTTGAAATTGCAAGAAGAGATACTTTGGAAAAAGCAGTTTATCAATTAGCGGATTTGGAAAATAAAATCCCTAATCTTTTAGAAAATATTCAAAAGAATCTTTTTGACCAGGCTGCTACTTTCAGAGAAGAAAACTCTCATTATGTTGATACCTGGGATGAATTTAAAGACCATATCGAAAACAAGGGTGGTTTTATTTATGCTCATT
>CAYLPA010000009.1:28584-30687 GCA_964385385.1 uncultured Saprospiraceae bacterium
TGGGATGAATTTAAAGACCATATCGAAAACAAGGGTGGTTTTATTTATGCTCATTGGGATGGAACAGCTGAAACCGAGCAAAAAATTAAAGAAGAAACAAAAGCTACTATCAGAGTTATTCCTTTAGACAATAAAAAGGAAGAAGGAAAATGTGTTTATTCAGGCAATCCTTCTCCCCAAAGAGTTGTGTTTGCAAAAGCATATTAGATTTATTTCTCAGAAATTATAATTTAATCAAACTCCCGCTACCTGTTATATTTGTATTAACAGTAGCAGGATTTCCTTTATAATAGATATTCCCAATATTTTCTATTTCTGCATTTAACAAAAAATTTACATTTATATAACAGTCATTTATGCTTTTGCTTCTTATATATGTTTGATTTGATTCAAGGTCAACTAAAAGAGATGGACCATTTCCTGCATTGTAAACATAAGTGTTTTGAGAAAATCCTTTAACTTTTACCTCAGCATAACCGGTGTGCATATTGATATATGAAAGCTCAGAATTTATTGAAATATCAATATTTCCGGAGCCGTTCCAAACATCCAAAGTGAAATTTTTGCTTTCGATGGTGTTGGTTGAAGTTATGTTTCCTGAACCATTATAACTAATTTTGTTTAGTTCTTTCACAGAAATATAAATGTTTATTTCGTTTTCAAAACTTCTTACCCAATTACATTTATTTTTATTTCTAATAGTTAATGTTTTGTCGTTAATAGATGTTTTAATTGATTCTAAAAGATTTTCTCCGGCTTCAACAACAATTTTATTCACAGTATCATGGTTTATGAAAAGATTGATTTTGTCGTCAACATCAATTTCATTAAAATCAGATACAGCTCGGTTTTCTGTAATAATATCTCCAGTGTTTTTTAGGCAATCAAATTTGTTTTCATCATTACATGAAATAATAATTATTGCCAGTATTAGGAATGATATGTTTTTTATTTTTTTCAATTTTTCTTGAATTTATATCCAATTCCCCATTCAATAAAATCAGCTTTAGCAAAATGAGTTTTCAGAGAAACATTAATAAATAGATTTTTTTTCAAATCATATTGTAATGCAAGCCGGTCATAAATATAGCCATCATTTTTATCTTTAGTATAAAGGTATGAGCCAATTTGAAATACTATTGTAAGTTTGGAAATTTTCCATTCTTGTCCAATATTTATTCCGGGTTTTATTATCTCAAAATCATTACTAATAATTGTTCCTTTTTTTTCGAGACGTTTTTTATTAGATGTATCATAAAATATATCCAGCCCTATTCCCAATTTCCGCTTTGTGCTAAAATTTCTAAAACAATTTCCCGATAAAGAATATGCCATATATTTGTCTCCGAATGACTGATAAGTTTCTTTAATTCCCAAATTTCCGATTATTTTAAACTCATTTTTGCTAATATTTTGAATAGGTGTTTTGAGTTTTAAAAATTGCTTTTCCTTTAAATAATAATTCAGTCCTATATTTATTGATGGAATATTTATGCCTCTATTTGGCATTTTTACAGCACCGTTTGAAAAATGTGTTATTCCAATTCCACAGGATAAAAACAAGTTTTTATATACTTTGTAATTTAAATTTAGTTTAATGTCAATTAAAACATTAAAGTGAGAACCGATAGCATTGTTTTTATAATTTTCGAGTCGTTCAAAATGTTTTGATAAATACCCCAAACCACAACCAAGACGGAAACCGAAATCTAATTTTTTATTATTAATATAAGGAAGTTTTATATATGGAAATAGTCCATAAGCATTTCCGAGATATTGGGAGTTTCCAAGATTTGAATACCAGAAACTCAAACCATATTCAGGATAATTATAAATCCTTTGCCAGCCTTCATCACCATTTGTTTGTTTTCCTAAATTGAATTCGTAGCAAGAGAAATGCCTTTCTGTCAAATGTTCCATAAATTTATGATGGCTCCAAACATAACCGTAGAGAGTTTTAAAACCAAAATAAACTTCCGAAGAACATGAATCCTTTTCATTTTGAGCAATTGAATTAAGGGATATAATACTTAATAATAAAATAATATTTATTCTATTAAGATTCTTTCCTTTAAACTTTATTGTATCTATTATTTTCAAAAT
>CAYLPA010000010.1:0-30085 GCA_964385385.1 uncultured Saprospiraceae bacterium
GAGACAGGTATCATATCACTGGAAATCCTACGGATTTAGGAGCTTATAAAGCTACTACTCTTATTAACATTGAGAAAACAGGTCCTTATATGCACGATGGTAGATTTCAAACTTTGGATGATGTTATAGCTTTTTATAATGGTGGATTGAAATGGTCACCCTATGCCGACCCATTGATGCATAAACTTATTCCTCCATACGAAAACGGAGCTGAGCTTACTCCTTTTCAAATTGCCGACCTAAAAGCATTTATTCTAACTTTGACTGATGAAACTTTTCTTACTAATCCTGATTTTGCTAAACCGGTAGGTTTGCCATAATCATTTGCATTCTTCATTTATTGAAAAAACATAATCTTCAATCAGATTGACATCTTTTACTTTTTTACATCCTTTAAAATTTGTAAGATGTTCGTATGTTATTTGTTTTATGTATTCTGACAAATAAATTTTTGATATAGGAAAATATGACCAATGCCATTTTTCTTCTTCGTAGCCTGTTGGTCTTGTCGAATTTTTGGGAGTATAGCTTTGGCAAAAACCATAATTTTGAGCATAGTTCTGCAACCAATCATAAACTTTTTTTCCTTCATTTGTAGAGAAATATGAATTGTTAACGCTATTTATATCAATATCTGTTCCCCAGTGATGGCGTGAAGTTCCGGGCATTGCCGAATATTTTAGAATCTCTAAAGCTCTTTCTTTTTCATCAGGAATCGAAGTTGAAAGATTTTTTCCGTTTACCAATTTATTACCTGTCCATTTTCTTTCCCATAACCATTTTTGATAGTCAAATGTTCTTGTTGCAGAAATAATTCTAAGTTTAATATTTTCTTTCAAAGCATCATCATGCATTTTAATAAATGCCTTATAAGTTTGTTTTTGTAAATAAAGATTTTTGCGGTTTGCATGCTTTAAATCAATTTCTATAAAATTTGTGTCCGTTTCGGGATTAAATTTTCCAAGAAGGTATTTAATATTTATGCTTGTATCGCTTTTTGTTTTATTCAAATTCAGGGTGCTTTTTTGTGAAGTTGCAACTGATTTGTTTTCTTTAATTTTAGATGTTCTATTATTAATAACAAGATTATAAATAATTAATAATGCCATAAATAAAATAATTAAAAAAGAGCTTGATAGTTTCTTCATTGAGTATGTATTTCTGTTTGTTTAAAATTTTCTTTTAAGAACTTTTTTTGCCGAATCAAAAATATGTTTTGATGTAAGTCCATATTTTTCCATTAATTCTTTAGGTTTTCCCGATTCACCAAAACTATCGTTTACGCCAATAAATTCCATTGGAACAGGATGGTTTTTTGCAAGAACTTCGGCGACAGCTCCACCTAATCCACCATAAATTTGGTGCTCTTCGGCAATAACAATTGCTTTTGTTTCTTTTGCTGCTTTAATAATTATATTTTCGTCGATTGGTTTTATTGTATGAATATTAATTACTCTGGCATTAATATTTTCTTTTTCGAGTTGATAAGCTGCCTGTAGTGCTTCCCATGTAAGATGTCCGGTAGAAATAATTGTTAAATCTTTGCCTTCTTTAAAAGTTTGTCCTTTTCCGACAATAAACTCCATGTTTTCGGAAGTAAAATCAGGGACAGCTTCTCGGCCGAATCGTAGATAAACAGGACCTTTTATTTGGTTAATTGCAGCCTTGATAGCAAGATTTGTTTGGGTAGCATCGCAAGGAGATAAAACAGTCATATTTGGAAGAACACGCATAATTGCAATATCTTCGAGAGCTTGATGAGTAGCTCCGTCAGCACCGACAGAAATTCCGGCATGAGCACCGCCAATAATAACATGCAGATTATTGTAACATACAGAAATTCTGATTTGGTCTGTTGTTCTCAAAGCAGCAAAAACACCATAAGTAGAAAATACAGGGATTTTTCCTGCTAAAGCTAAACCGGCAGCAACACCAATGCAATTTTGTTCTGCAATTCCAAGCGAAAAAAATCTATCAGGAAATTCTTCTGCAAAAAAATTAATTCCAACCGAAGCAGTTATGTCAGCACCAAGAGCAATAATATTTTTATTGAATTTCCCTGCTTCTGCGAGACCTTCTCCGAAACCTGTTTTTGTTGCTTTGTATTGTATTAATTTGAATTCTGTCATTTTCTAAAATCAATATTTGTAATAATTTTTATTCGGAAATTTCTTTCACAAAATCAACAACTTGTTCTTTTGTTGGAGCTTTTCCATGCCATTTATAATTATCTTCAATGCTTTTTATTCCTTTTCCCATAAGAGTTTTGGCAATAATCACCGATGGTTTATCTTTAAAGTTTATAGCTGAATTATATGCGTCAATAAGTTCAGAAATATTATTTCCATCGCAATTAATAACATTCCAACCGAAAGAATTCCATTTGTCAGCTAAAGGTTCAATCTCCATAACATCTTTATTTTTACCGTCAATTTGAACAAAGTTTCTGTCAATTAGAGCGGTGATATTATCAAGTTTATAATGTGATGCACTCATTGCAGCTTCCCATATTGAACCTTCCTGCATTTCGCCATCACCATGAATACTATAAATTCTCCATTTCTTATTATCGGTTTTTGCTCCCAAAGCAAGTCCGACTGCAACAGACAATCCATGTCCTAAAGAGCCTGCCGAAAGTTCTATACCTGGTAATTGATGGTCTTTTCCCAGATGTCCCTGAAGTCGTGAACCAAGTTTTCGGAGAGTTAGCAATTCTTCTGTTGGAAAATATCCCGAATGAGCCAATGCTGAATACAGAACAGGAGCTACATGACCTATTGATAAAATTAATCTGTCGCGTTCAGCCCAATTTGGATTTTTTGGATTATGATTCAAAATATTGAAGTAAAGAGCAGTGAAAACATCAGTAAGTCCCAACGAACCTCCTGTGTGACCTGAGCCTGCTTCTGCAATGCTTTTAACAATATCAACACGGATGTTCTTTGCAATATTTTTTAATTCTTCAATATTTGATATTTTATTTTTTGTCATATTTTAATGATTTCACAATTAGTATGAATTTAAATACTTATGTTTTTTTTGCCAACAGCCAACAGCCAAGAGCTAACAGCCAACAGCCAATTTAATTACTCCCTTGCTTGCCTATGCAGGCTTTGTTTAAAACCAATCATAGATGTTTCATCTTTTAGAAAACATTAATAATAAAATAATAAGCCATAACAATTGAAACAACTAATTTTAGAAGTGTTCCTGTAACAAAACCGATAAAAGACCCAAAGCCTGATTTTAGTGCTGTTTTGGAATCTTTCCCTGCAATTATTTCACCTACGAAAGCACCAAGAAAAGGGCCTACTATCAAACCAATTGGTGGAAAAAAGAACATGCCGACGAACAGTCCGATAATACTTCCCCAGATGCCCCATTTTGTTCCTCCGAGTTTTTTTGTTCCCCAGGCAGGTACAACATAATCTAATACGGTAACAACAATAGTAATCAATGCCCAAATGACTAGAAATTTTGTTGTAAAGGGTGGACTACTTTTGAATTGCATTATTAATAAAGCAAGGTAGGTTATTGGAGGTCCCGGGATTATTGGAACAATACAACCGAGAATTCCTACGATTAATAAAATAATTCCAATTATTATTAAGAAAATTTCCATATTAATTTTGGTTTTCTTATGTTAAAATTTACTAGTATGATTTTTAGACCGTTAATTTTTTCTCAATTCTTCTTTACCCTAACCCTGAAGGGAATCAGAATTAAACAAATGCTTATATCTATAACAATTTGAGTAAATCAGATTATGTAAAATCATCCTTTAGTACCGAGGCAAAATTTTACAGGATTTGATTTACGGTTTTAAATTACTACCCTACTTTTTATGTTAAAACAAAATTAACAATTTTGGATGAAAACACAAGGAGTTCGAATTAATTAATACTATTTAGCCAATAATATTTATCAATATAATTTAATTATTAATATTTTTAATTATCTTTGGGGAAAGCTAATAATGAGCATTGTATTTTAAGAAAATGAAAAAGCTTGCTCTATTCCACCATGTAGGTTGAATAAGCTTAGCTATTGAAAGAAATATAATAAAAATAAAAACAATTGTTTATACAAAAACATTACACACTATTAAGCACAATATTCATAAATAAGAAAATGAATGAAATAAATTATTATATCATTTAGATTATTTTTAATTTTGCAGTAGTTATTTTATTAATTGAAATGAATAAACGCGATAAATATATAAAACAAATCAATCATAGTTTAGCTATTCTTAGAGTTGAAATAGAGCAGTTAAATAGTATTAATATGACTGATTATAATATTATTGCAGAAGATTTTTATAAAGATTTACTTAAATTTTATGGCTATAATCTGAGAAATTTAAACGAAATAAAGAAAAATGCAGATAGTATTGACTTAGTTGATATTGAAAACAAAATTGCTATACAAGTTACATCTCGAAATGATACGACAAAAATACACGATACAATAGAAGGATTTTATAAAAATCCTGATTATGATGATTATAATCAATTAATTATGTTGTTAATTGGTAAAGAGAAATTAGAATATCCAAAAACTGATTTTACAAAAGGGGGCTTGTTCTCATTTAATAAAGAAACTGACATTGTTGATATAAATGATATAATGAATAAGTTTAAGGGGTATAAAGCTGAACAACTTGAACCAATAGTTGATTTTTTAGAGAGTGAGGTTAACATAAAAATCAATACGAAAAAATCAAAATCAAATGAAGTTATCACAATTATCAAAATGATTGAATATCTAAGTGATGATGCTAATTACAAAAGTGCAGATATAAATGAAGAAAGCGACCCCGATAATAAACGATTACGTTTTGTTGATCATTTCGATTTTTTAATGACAAAATATGAAAGATTATATTCAATTTATGCTGGAACAATAATCCAAGCCAAAGATGTATCAGGGATAGATGGCGTTAGAGTAAATAAAATAAATGTATATCTGCAAAATTTAAGTGATGATTATTTAACAAAATATTCAAATAATCCCAAAGAAGCATTGAATGAATTAGTCAATTATTTTGAAGCAGAAATATGCACATCAAATACAGGTTATGACAAGCCAGCTATTGAATTTTACTTGTTAGATGAACTAATTAATTGTAATGTATTTCCAAACCCAAAAGAATAGAAAATGTTAGTTTCAAAAGATGAAAATATAAAAACATCGGCAGTATATGTTGGTTCGTTAGTTTTACAACAGCTAAAAGAAACTAAAAAGGACAAAATTACAATATTTGATATTGCAGAAAATCTACAAAAGAAAAACATTATTAGTTACAGGCATATTATTATTGCTCTTATGTTTCTTTATTCTTGCAAAATAATAGATTTTAAAGAACCTTATATCTATAGAATATGATACTGTTAAAAAAGTTATATACAGAACCTGAATATTTTGAACCTATCATGTTTGATATAGGCGTTAATCTTATTATTGGCGATAAATCAGATAAAAGCAAAAAAACAAATGGTGTCGGTAAATCTATGTGTGTAGAATTTATTAATTTTTGTTTATTGAAAGGGAAAGACGATAGTAGAGTTATAAAAATTCCTGAAAAAGAATTTCCACTTGATACAAAAATAATACTTGACATAAAAATTAATGAAACAAATTTTTCTATAATTAGAAAAAGAGACAACGCTGATAACATTCTTATAATTAAAGAAAATCAAGAGATATTTTTTAATACTATTTCCGAAGCATCTGATTATCTTCAAAATATGCTTTTTATTAATCAAACGAATAAATCAATTTTTCCTTCTTTCAGACAATTACTTTCACCAATAATACGAGATGAACGTTCTGAATTTAAAGATTTAATAAATACTTTTGACACAAAAAAAAGAATTCCATCTGATTTTATACCTCATTTATATTTATTAGGTTTTGACATAAGTATATACAGAGATTTTAAAAAAGTTTTTAAAGAAATTGATAAACAAACGACATATCTAAGAAAACTAAAAAATGATATTACAGAAAATAAGAGCTTAAAATTAACTGATATTCGTGCGAAAGTAAATGCTTTGGACGATGAAGTAAAAAAACTCAATAAGGCAATAGAAGGTTTACGGAGTAATGAAGCATTTGAAAGTGTTCAAAAAGATTTGATAAACTTAGAAACAGAATTAGAAAGTTTAAGGATAAGACAAAAAGCACTTAAATATGAAGTAAAGAAAATTCAAACATTACCGAAGCCAGAAAGTATAAGTAAAACAGAAATATCAATTCTTTATAACCAATTTAAACAAGGATTAGGTGATTTAATTGAAAAATCACTATCAGACCTTGAAATATTCAAAGCCAAAATAGATAATTTCAGAAATAATATTGTTAATAAAAAACTTGAAAAACTAACAGCAGAATTAAATCAAACAGCGATTAAAATAGGTGAAAAGGATAAAAAATATTCAGAAATACTGAAAACCATTGATAATGGTAAAATTCTTAAAAATTTAAAAACGGGATTAAGTGTATACAACAAAAAAAGTGAAGAATTAAATAAAATACGTTATCAGATGACTGCTTTTGATGAAGCAGACAAACATAAAAAAAATGTTCTGAAACCGCGTTTAGATGAATTAAAACTTGAAATAAATAAGCAATTAACAGAAAACGAAACGATTAAAAATAGTTTTGAACAAACCATTCTTGATATTCACGAAATCATAATGAATAATAAAGAAGCTTCTTTTTTCATAGACACAAAAAAATCTTCAAGCAGTAAGGATTATATTGATTTTGAAATGCGAATATTTGATGATGGAAGTCATAGTGTTGAAAGAACAAAGGTTTTTATTTACGATATGGCTTTAATGTTCAATGAATACACAAAAGAAAGACACCCAAGATTATTAATTCACGACAATATTTTTGACGTTGACCAAGATACATTAGTTCAAAGTTTGAATTATCTGGCAAAACAAGAAGAGAAATTCCCGAATGATTTTCAATACATATTGACATTAAACAGAGATAAAATTGAAAATGAAGAAAGACTAAATCTTATTAATCTTGACATTACGGCTCATAGAAAAGCAAACTTTACAAAAGATAAACGATTTTTAGGAATAGTGTATAAAGAGAAATAATAGTGTGTAAAAAAGGCTCATAAATAATTGCTGATATAGTTGTAAATCCAAACATTGTAGCTTGTGTTAAATTCCCCGTTGCCGAACGAATCCTTTCGTGTGGCTTATGACTAAAAGCTTACGACTGCAATAAAACCAGTATAAAAACATTAAATAATTCTTGGAATAAAATAAAAAAAATCAATTAATTCAATATTAATATTTAACTTTGGCTTATGAGCATTATCTTTTAAGAAAAAAGAGAATTTGTTTTATTCTACCAAATTGGATGAATAAGCTTAGCTTTTGAAAAAAATATAATAAAAATAAAAACAATTGTTTATACACAAACGTTGTGCTGCAATCTCACAATGACGAATTAATCTATTAATTATGAAAGCAAAAATAAAAATTAGAATCTTACTAAGTCTAACAGTTTTTATATTTGCAATTGTATTAATTGGTTGTAGATATTTCCATTCTGAACCTATCTTATCTTCTTCTAAGAACATGGCGGATGAATTTTCCCAAATAATAAATAAGATGGCTGATAATGGTCAGTTTTCTGGTGCTGTTTTAATATCAGTTAAAGGCAATATTTTGTATAAAGATGCTGTTGGTTATGCAAACATTGAAGACAGCATTCCCAATACTTTAAATACAAAATTCAGGATTGCTTCCTTTACCAAACCATTCACGGTGATGCTTATCCTTCAGTTGGTGGAAGATGGTAAATTGGAGTTGGACGGAAAACTCATAAATTATTTGCCTGAATTCCCGAAAGAAAAAGGAAAAAATATCACTATTCATCAACTTTTAACACATACAGCAGGAATTACCGGGGAGTCAAGAATTTCAAATTTGATAGATATTGAAAAGGAATATTATTCACGAGAGCGATTGCTCGACTGCATCGCCGAAAGAGAGCTTGTGTATGAACCTGGAAAAGGTAGGGAGTACAGCAATTTTGGGTATGCCTTGTTGGGACTGGTAATCGAAAAAGTTAGCGGAAAATCATACGATGAAGTTTTGCAGGAAAAAATTTGTCAACCAGCTGGAATGAAAAATACTCTGGAGGATGTAACTGCACAACCAATCGAAAACAGGGCAATCGGTTATAATTATAATTATTTTACCGGCCTCGAGGAAGCGTCATTTCTTGATATGTCTTTTTGTCTCGGAGCGGGCCAGCTACTGTCAACCGTTGAAGATTTGTATTTATTTGATAAAGCTCTTTATTCAGATAAACTACTTAATGAAAAATCGAAGGACCTCTTTTTTAATAAATATGGCTGGCATTATCAGAACGTTCCTTATGGGAAAGGTTTTAAAAAGATTCGCTCGAATAGTTTAGATGGTAGCATAAATGGGTTTGGAAGTCACACCCAAAGAATTGAAAAAGACTCTGTTTTTATTGTCGCTTTGAGAAATACGAAAGAGTACAAAAAGCAGATTGTGGTTAAATGGCCAGAATACATGATGTCACGGATTCTTGCAGTAATGTATGATGAAGAATACGATTTGCCAAAAAAATCCGGTGCGTTTTTAATCTTCAAAACGCTTCTTGATTCGGGTGAAGCAAAGGCTACGAACTTGTACAATGAGATGGAAAAAAATCAAAGTGATAATTACTATCTGAATAAGCGTGAGTTTTTGTTTTTTGAAAAGGAGTTTAATCGTACTGATATGAGAGATATGGCTAAGGCTTATAATAAAATACAGTCAGAAGAATGAATCGAAAAAAATAAAATCGCAGCATAATAAATAGGACTCTGAGCGGTCTTCAAGACCCAGCGAGGAGTCCATGTTGAACTACATCCCTGCTCCCCCACAAATCCTTTCCTGTTTTTTAGTGATTATTTCTTCTATAAATATTTTGCTTACTCATTACCACAGCACATCAAAATAAAATTTAGCCACTATTATTCAACAATATAATTTAATTATTGATATTTTTTATATCTTTGTGGGAAGCTAATTATGAGTTTTATCTTTTAAGAAAAAAGAGAATTTGCTTTATTCCACCATATTGGGTGAATAGGCTTAGCTTTTGAAAAAATATAAAAGGCTGAATATCAACAACAAAATTTAACATTAGCCACAATAAAAGAGTTTAATGAATGAAAAATAAGTTACTTCCAATTATCTTTTTATTACTAATCATTGATTTTGAAGCAAAATCTCAAATAGAAACTAATCAGGTTGGCAAAAACGTAATTTATATTGAAGGTGCTGGTACTGGTGGATATGGGTCACTTAACTATGAAAGAGTAATATTAAATAAAACGCATTTATGGCTTTGTACAAGGGTTGGATTAAGCACTTATAATTTAAGGGATTATACAAATAATTTTAATCCAGATATTATAATCCCAATGGCAATTAACGGACTATATGGTAATAATCATAAAATAGAATTCGGAATAGGACAGACTATATCAAATATTGTTCATGCAAACTATTCAAACTGGCAGACTGAAAGAGAAACTAATTTCCATGCTAATTTCACAATTGGCTATAGGTATCAGAAAGATAAAGGAGGAGTCATGTTTCGTTGTAGTTATACGCCAATAATTGAATTTTATAACCATTATAGACATTGGGGTGGAATCTCAATTGGATATGCTTTTTAAATTGAAAATATGAAAAATGTAATAGTGGTATTTATTATGTTGTTTATCGTATCTTCTTGTCAAAAAGAGGATTTTGATATAATAAATTTAAATAGTAATAAAATATCAGTACTTGGTCATGGAGGCATGGGCATAGGACATACTTATCCAATGAATAGTTTTGAATCAATACTAAATTGTTTGAGTCTTGGTGCTGATGGTACAGAGATAGATGTTCAAATGACAAAAGATAGTATTTTAGTTGCTTTTCATGACAATTCGCTTGAACATTCCACAGATATTTCAGGACGAATTTTTAATGCAACATGGGCAGAAATAAAAAATGCAACATATACAGACCCTCTTTATACAAACTACAAGTTAATCACTTTAGATGAACTTTTTACAAATATTGCAAACCTAACGGAATATACCTTTTTCTTAGACTGCAAAAACTTCAATCCCGACACATCATCATTATATCTAAATATATTTAACAATGCACTTATCAAAATTATTGATGAACATAATTTGGAAAATAGCGTGTATATCGAATTTAAGAGAAAGGACTTAATTAAGTCTTTAAAAATTAAAAGACCTGATTTGAAAATATTTGTATATAGTGCTTTTGATTTAGCATTAGATATAGTTACTGAGTTTCAACTACAAGGAATAACAGTCTCTGTTGATAATATATCAAAAGATGAGGTAATAAAAGCTCATAATAATGGAACTATGGTTGCTGTTTTTAATACACATTCAAAAAATAGAAATATTGAAGCAATCGAAAAAAATGTGGATTTTATTCAGTCAGATAAAGTGAATCATTTAATTAAAATATTGAAGTAATAACGCCCCGCTTCCCCACAAATCCTTTCATGTTTTTAGTGATTATTTTTTCTATAAATATTTTGCTTACTCAGTACCTCAGTACATCAAAATAAAATTTAGCCAATATTACTCAACAATATAAATTTAGTATTAATATTTTTTGTATTTTTGGGGAAAGCTAATTATGAGCATTATATTTTAAGAAAAAGAAAAAGTTTGCTTTATTCTACCAAATTGGAGGAATAAAGTTAAATTGAGAAAAAATATATTAAAAATAAAAGCAATTGCTTTTATTCAACCGTTACATGCAAGCAAAACAAAATCGTACAATGTAAATACCAAGAATTACTGACATCAATTTAACATTCATTTATATGAGAATTTCAAATACAACAAATGGTCTAAAAGTTCAGGCAATTGCTGGAAATTATGTAGTTATGTTGGGCATTGATTTGTCTAAACAGAAGTGTAATGGCTTACTTGGGTTTTCAATCCATAGGAGCGATGGCGATAAAGATGCATTTTATTTGAAAGCGATGAAAGCATTTACTGAGACTGACCCTGGCTTTCCAAGTGGTTCACTTTACTCAACTGAGCACCACCCGATACAAAGTTTTCAATGGGCAGATTATTCGGCAAAACCAGGAGCTACATATACCTATACGATTACAGCTTTAAAGGGAGAACCCGATAACTTAACTAATTATGCAGAAACGAAGGTTGTGGTAACCACTGAATCTACAGCATCAGACAAGCACGAAGTTTATTTTAATAGGGGAATAGCCGCATCTCAAGAATATGTTAGAAGGTTTGGAAATTTGGCACCAGATAAGGTTCCAAATAACAAAGCATTTGAATGGCTTTCAAGAGGTCTTTATGAGGCTTTAGAATCATTTATTAGGAGTTGTGTGCCGGGAGTGCATAAACTTCGAATAGCAGCGTACGAATTTCATTGTGAAGAATTACTTGAACTCATAAAATCAACAATTGATACTGGTGTAGATATCAAAATAATCTATGACTATAGACAAGATAAGGGACCAAAGCATAAGAACAGGGAAATCGTTGATAAATATGGACTTGAAGATCATTGTATAGAACGATCGGAAGGGAAATCATATATATCGCATAACAAATTTATTGTGAAATTAGAGGGTGATTCACCAGTGTCGGTTTGGACAGGTGGAACGAATTTTTCTAAATCTGGAATATACGGACATTCAAATGTTGCACATGTGTTTAAAGATACCTACGTTGCGAATGAGTTCTTTGAGTATTGGAAAATTCTTTCACAAAACGTCTCAAGAACTAAAACAAGGGATGAAGTTGGAGTTATAAATACATTGCCAGTAACTCCACTATCGAATGGAATGAAGTGTGTTTTTAGCCCAAGACCAAATGATAGTAATTCATTAGCATTGTACGAAGAATTATCATTAGCCGCTACAAATGGGTTGTTTATGACTTTTGCTTTCGGAATAAATGACCTTTTTAAAAAGGTGTTTGAAAATAGTAATGGAGATTTAAGGTTCGCATTACTCGATAAAAAGACAAGGGGCATGAAAGCAGCTGATAGAGTTATTGAAGAAAAAAAGATTGACCTTCTTCGTTTTAAGCCAGAAAATATTTTTGCAATTGGTGATTTAATACATGTAACAAATAAATTTGATGGTTGGGTGAAAGAGAGATTAACGGGGCTAAATGGTCATGTAAGATATATACACAACAAGTTCATGTTAATCGATCCTTTAAGTAGCGACCCTATCATTGTTACAGGTTCTGCAAATTTCAGTGATGCATCAACATTTAAGAATGACGAGAATATGGTCATCATTAAAGGAAACACCCAAATAGCAGATATCTACCTTGGTGAATATATGAGACTTTTTAGTCATCATTCTTTCAGAGAATCATTGAAATGGAGAAAACCAACGGATCCACCCAAACCATTAAAGGATAATAATGCTGATGAAAAATGGTGGGAAGACTACTTTGGAAATACACCAAGATCATCTAAGAGAGAATATTTTTCACGAATACATTAAAAAATGGGGGTTATTATATTAAAATAAAAAAGAGTTTAGTTTTTTATCAAAATTGCCAGCATGTAACAATGTATAAAAATAATAGCCAAAATAGTAGTAATTTCAAGGGTTGTAGCCCGCTTCAACTTTCTTGTAACTTGACTGTGATGAAGCCTGCTCCCGAAAGCTTTCGGGACGGCTACTATTCTTATACTAAACGTTGAACTACATCCCTGCTCCCCCCACAAATCCTTTCGTGTTTTTAGTGATTATTTTTTCTATAGATATTTTGCTTACTCAGTACCACAGCACATCAAAATAAAATTTAGCCAATATTACTCAACAATATAAATTGATTATTAATATTTTTTATATCTTTGGGGGAAGCTAATTATGAGCATTATATTTTAAGAAAAAAGAGAATTTGCTCTATTCCATCATGTAGGGTGAATAAGCTTAGCTTTTGAAAAAAATATAATTAAAATAAAAATAAAAACAATTGTTTATACACAAACGTTAGTGCAAATTAAAATGAAAAGACAACTGACCATATTAATCTTGATGACCATTAACCTGACAGTTTTTGGACAACATAACCTTGGACTAAAAGTTAACGGAGGACTATCAAGAATTTCAAACTCACTTATCATGTCAAACGGGACAAACAAAATTCAATATGCGCTATCAGGACACGGTGGAATTTTCTACAATCTTCATATAGGTAATAAATCATTTTTTGGAGTTGAATTACTGGTTATACAAATTGAAGGCAGGGAACATTTGGAATCTGACGCGACAGATAAATTTGGCAACAAAACAGGCACAATTACAAACGACATTTACAAACATATTTCGTATTTTGGAATTCCTGTTTATTATGGACTAAAATTCAATAAACTGACAATTAACCTTGGCTTTCAAGCATCATTTATGCTTGCAAGTAGTGGACGAGAAAAGGGACAAGCACCCTATAACGGAGATGTTATTACTTGGGACAACAAATTTGACGAACTCTATATTGACAACTACGACTTTGGACCAAGAGCGGGAGTAACATTTAACTTAACGGACAAGTTCGCAATTGAAGGTACGTACTACTATGGTGTCAATAACATATTAGACAATGACGAGTCAAGTCCGATTTGGAGAGTTCAACAAGCAACGGTCGGACTTCGATATACTTTCCTGAGAACGACAAAAAATGAAATAGAATAAAAAACTGGCACTAACAAAAAATAAAAATCATTGACAACGCATTTCATTATGAACGTTGGCGGTAATTAAAATATAGAAACATTAAGAATATGAACTTCCCTAAAAGTAAAATCACAGTTTTTGTATCAGTCACAATATTAATTTATTTAATTGCAAAAGCTTTTAGTGCTGGAACTGACATTAATGTCTATTTATTTGCATCCAAACAATTATTTAAAGGGGAAAATATATACATAGCTAATCCTTTCAACAATTATCTATATAGTCCACTTTTTGCTTTGCTTCTTCGACCAATATCTATATTTGATTATGGTATTTCCCGGGTTATTTGGGCAATCATTAATGCCGCATTAGCTGTTAGATTATGGAACATTACATCCCACTTGATAAAGAATAGTATAGGAATTGATACGAAGTTATTTATAAGATGGACAATTGGAGTTATCATTATTTCTTTAGGCTTCCTAAATCATAATTTAATTTTGGGACAAATAACTATAGTGATTCTATGGTTAACTTTTGAAGGACTTTATCAAATAATCAATCAAAATAAACCGTTTATAGGAGCTTTGTTTCTAGCTCTCGGAATAACTATCAAAATCATCCCTTTAATAGGATTGTTTTATCTGTTTTTCAAGGGTAAATATAAAGCAGTGTTGATTTGTATAGGCTTTGTCATCGGAGGTCTGTTTTTACCTTCAGCTATAATTGGGCATGATTATAATATGAAAATGTTACACAACTGGGCAGAAACAATTAACCCAACAAGTAATAAATATGTTTTAGAAAATGATAATGGTAATCAAGCCTTAAACGCCATATTACCAGCTTATTTTTATGATTTTAATGATGTTGTAGAAGCACCAGCAAATCTAAAACGCCAGATTGTATCAGTTCCTTATAACATTTTAATTATTATAATGCAAACTATGAGAGTATTATTTCTATTCTCTATTTTAATACCGATCTTTTATAGATATAAGCAAAGAAAAACCGAGCCTTTATATTTCTATTGGCAGTTTTCATATCTGGCTCTTGTTTCAATTTTAATATTCCCACATCAACAGAAATATGCTATGTTATACTTTGTTCCTGCAGGGGCATATATAATTTTATTTGTTCTATTAATTTTTAGATTAAATTGGGATGTTAGCCTCAAATATAAGGCAATAGCTATTCTTGCTTCACTTCTAATGTTTATTTCAGCAATAATGGGTAGAGATATTGTTGGGGATTATTTGGTTAATATATTTGATTACTACCATGCATTTGGACTTATCAATATAGTTTTTCTAGTTTTTTTAATCCTTGTTAAACCAAATCTCTTAATAGAGATGAATAATAAAACACTTGCAAATACTAATATTGATGTTTTGTATAATAAGTAACATACAGCCAACAAAACAGGCGTTTATTCAAACCGTTGTAACTATATCCCTGCTTCCCCACAAATCCTTTCGTGTTTTTAGTGATTATTTTTTCTATAAATATTTTGCTTACTCATTACCAAAGCATATCAAAATAAAATTTAGCTACTATTTTTAATTTTGAGTTTTTTAAAATTAAATTATATATTTTTGTATAATTATTTTATTATGAAAAGCTTTAGGTTTTCTGAAGTGCAAGTTTCCTATGAAAATAAAAAATATTAAATTATAAAAACAATTTAAATCAATAATATTGAAATGCCCATGTACAAAAGTACACCAAAAGAGATGAATGAATTATGGGCATTCCATGTTAAGTACTGATGAAGATAGTTGACGTAATAAGCTTGTTAGTCAAACAATCAGTTAAATAACAAAATTTAGACAAATGAAAAAAGATACTGTAATATACGGCTCAAGACCTGTGATTGAAGCAATAAAATCAGGTAAAGAAATTGACAAAATTCTAATTCAAAGCGGCTTAAAAAATGAACTTTTTTATGAGCTTAAGAAATTAATAAATCAATTCAACATCCCCTTTCAATATGTTCCGATTCAAAAGCTTAATCGAATAACATCAAAAAATCATCAGGGACTGATTGCTTATGCTTCGATTATTGAATATCAAAATATCGAAAATATTTTACCAATGTTTTATGAGCAAGGTAAAGTTCCATTTATCATGATTCTTGATAGGATAACAGATGTTAGAAATATGGGAGCTATTGCAAGAACTGCTGAATGTGCAGGAGTTCAGGCAATAATTATTCCTTCGAAAGGTTCGGCGATGATAAATTCTGATGCAATAAAAACTTCGGCAGGAGCTTTAAGCAAAATTTTTGTTTGTCGTAGCAATGACTTGAAAGATTCAATAGAATTTTTAAAAAATTGCGGACTTCAAATTATTGCCTGCACCGAGAAAGCAGAAAATAATTATTATGAAGCCGACTATACTAAGCCAACGGCAATAATTATGGGTTCTGAGGAAAATGGTATTTCCATAGAATATTTGAAACTATCTGACAAGCAAGTAAAAATTTCTGTTATGGGTGAAATTGAATCATTAAATGTTTCTGTTGCTGCCGGAATAATTGCTTTTGATGCTGTGAAGCAACGTTTAATCCTATAGAAAAAATGAAAAATTATTTTAAAAAATATCCTGAAAATTTTATTCTGTTTTTTATTTTGGTTTTAGCTGCAATTTTGCGTTTTAATAATTACAGCAGTTTTTCTTTGTTCAATGATGAGTTGAGTGTTTTAAACAGACTTAGATTTGATAGTTTAAGAGAATTAATAATTGGCGGGATTTGGGTTGAAGGGCATCCTGCAGGAGTGCAAATCTTTTTATTTTACTGGATAAAACTTTTTGGAATTTCAGAAGCAAGCATTCGACTGCCTTTTGTTATTTCAGGAATTATTGCGATATTTTTTGCTTACCTAACAGCTTCAAAATGGTTTAATAAAACAACGGGCTTATTTGTTGCATTAAGTTTGAGTTTTTTACAATTTCCAATAATTTATAGTCAACTTGCCCGTCCTTATGGTTCGGGTTTGATGCTTTCTTTAATGCTGACTTATTTTTGGACAATCATTTTGTTCGAAGACAAAAAAAGAACACTTCTAAAAAATGTATTAATTGTTTTAGGATTTTCACTTAGCATAGCAGCAAATCTTTATAATCATTATTTCAGTGCCCTCTTAACAGGAATTATTGGAGTTACGGGATTGTTTTTTGTTAAAAGATTTAATTATAAAAAATACATATTTGGCGGATTGGCTGGTCTTGTTTTGTTTTTGCCGCATATCCCCATAACATTAAATCATTTTAAAATTGGTGGGGTAGGGGAATGGTTAGGAAAACCTGAACCAGATTGGTTGTTTGAACATATTAAATTTTGCTTTAACGATTCAATAACTCTTTTATTTATTTTTATTGGAATATTATTTTTTACTATAGTTTTCAATTGGAAAAAAATTACTTTTTCAAAATTTCATATAATTTCTTTGATATGGTTTTTTGTTCCTTTTCTAATAGGGTATTTTTATTCAGTTTTCGTAAATCCCGTACTTCAAAATTCTGTTTTGATATTTTCAATGCCTTTTCTGTTTTTCTTTATTTTTTCTTTTTTTGATAGAAAAATTAATTTTTTAAAAATCACTTTTTTAATTCTATTAGCTGTAACAGGAGTGTATAATACTGTGGTTGCAAAAGATTTTTACAATACTCAGCATTTTGGAGAATTTAAAGGGATTGCAAAAACAATAGTTGAATGGAATAATAATTATGGTGAAAATAATATTACTAATACGATAAATATTAATAATCCCTATTACATTGATTATTATCTTGAGAAATATAATGAAAAAATTAAGTTTGAGCAGTATTATAATCATGGCGGTGAAGATATTCTTGAAATGAAAAGAATTGTTTCCCGTAGCCAAACTACATATTTTATTTATGCTCGTTTAAAATGGGGACCTGCTGAAATTCCCGAAATAATTAAAACTAATTATCCTTTTTTATCAGCATATAAGAATTATAATGATTTTTCTGAAATATTCCTTTTTAGCGAAAACAAAACTAAAGAATTGGTAATTGAACATAAACCTATTAAAAAATATTTTGATGGATTTGAAAACTTTGACAATCAGAATAAAATTATAGATACAATAAATGTATTTTCCGGCAATCGTAGCTTTTGCCTTAAAGGAATAGAATTTAGTCCGGCATATTCTGAGATAATTCAAAAATCGAAACAGGATAAATACTCAAAAATAAAAATTAATATTTGGGGATTAGTTAGTGATGAGTTGAATGATTTGCATTTAGTTTTGGCTTTGAGTGAAAAAGAAGGAGAAACATTTTACTGGATTTCGTATGACTTTAAATATTACATTGAAAAAAATAAATGGGGGCAGGTTTTTATGACTATTGATTTTCCTGAATTAGAATATGCTCAAAATGAACTGAAAATTTATGTCTGGAATCCTAAAAAACAAAATGCTTTTATTGATGATTTTGAGATTGAATTTTTTAAATAAAAATTGTATTACAAATTTTAATAAATGAAAAAATACTTAGTTTTAATATTATTACTGTCGATTGTCTTTTTGTTTTCCTGCAAAAGAGCAGACATAAAATATTGGGAAAACGGAGAAAAAAAATCTGAATTAAATTATAAAGGCGATAAGCTTAATGGACCTTCGACTTGGTGGTATGAAAACGGAACCAAACAAATGGAATCCAACTATAAAAATAATATTCTCAACGGAAAATCAATTCGCTGGAATTATAAAGGAATAATGGAAAGAGAAGATAATTATGTTGATAATAAATTAAGTGGGAAATCAATTACCTGGAATAAGGATGGAATAATAATCAGCGAAGAAAATTATTTGAACGACACACTTGATGGCGAATACAAAGAATGGCATATTAATGGTCAGGTGAAACTAAGCGCTTTTTATAATAAAGGAAAATATCATAAAAAATGGCTTTATTGGAACGAGTTGGGAATGAAAATCGGAGAAGCAGATTTTGATAATGGTAAAGGGAAAATGCAATCATGGGATTTAAAAGGAAATTTATTGAGAGAAATAAATTATAAAGATAATTTGAAAGACGGCAAAGAAATTTGGTATGACAAAGAAGGAAAAATAGAAAAAATTTTAATTTTTGAAAAAGGACAACTGCTAAAAGAGATTATAACAGAATTGGAAAATAAATAAATATAATGAATATTTTTTTGTAATTTTGTTTGATAAGTATTAAAATAAAAATGTAATTTTAAGAAAACTAAGTAATCTCATACAACTATTTTAGTTGTTTTACTGTCATACTTATAAGTAATAAAAAAATAATTCCAAAAACAATAATGAAAAAGCTGCTTTTTGTTCTTCTCATCTTATTCTTTTTTATTTCTAATGACTTAAAGGCAACCCATTATATGGGAGGCGAAATTACATGGGTATGTACCTCCAATGGAAATTTCCAATTTATAATGAAAGCATACCGTGAGTGTTATTCAAATTGGGGTTCAGCAGCCAATTATGGACTCAATCAAACTCTTCATACTACTGCTCCCGGTTTTTCAAGTATTACATTGAGAAGGGTGTTAGGTTGGCCTAAAGACATTGCTCCTCAATGTAATCCTGATCCAAACCTGGTTCACATATATTGCAACAATAGCAATCCTATGCCTAATGCTGCTCCAAATTTAGGAGCTGTTCAGGAGCATCTATTTACTTCTGACTATTCTTATCCAAATGGAGTTCCTTTAACAGGTATTCCTCCTGCTAACGGATGGATGTTTTATTGGGGTAGTTGTTGTAGAAATCCTTGCGCAAATATTATAAATTCTGGTAGTGTAAGTTGGCGATTAAGAGCAATAATGTATCCTTACAATAATCAGAATGTAAGTACATGTTTTGATAATTCTCCAGCTTTTGCTGAACTTTCCTTATCAGTAATTTGTACAGGCTCACCATTTACTTATAATCATAATGCTTATGATGTAGAACTTGATTCCTTAACTTATGAATGGGGGCAGCCATTATTGTCAAGCGGTTTTCCAATTGTTGGTTATACTTATGGTTATTCATGGAGTAATCCTTTACCGGGTATAGCCCAAAATGCTAATAATATTCCTGCAGTAGTAAATCCTACCACTGGAGAAATATCTTTTACATCATATACAAGCGGAGCTTTTGTTACTTCAACAAGAGTAAGTTCATACAAAGGAGGAATAAAAGTTGCAGAAATTTGGCGTGATATGCAAATAGTGCTTGTTAATTGTGGTCCTAACGATAAACCTAATGTTGCTCCACCATTTCAATCTGTACCAAATGGTCCCTTTGATTCATACATTGACACTGTAAATGCAGGTGATTTCGTAACTTTTTTCATTGGCGGAACTGATTTCGAATTTTTATCAAATGGTTCTCCACAGTCTGTAACTTTAGAGGCAAGCGGTTTCCAATTTGGCACAAATTATACAAGCACTACCGGTTGCATAAATCCTCCCTGTGCAACTTTATCTATGCAACCCCCAATAAGTGCATTATTTGGAGTAGGAACTTATTTTCATTGGCAAACAAGCTGTGACCATCTTGCAACTCCTACCGGACCCGGAGTTTATACGAATGTCTATAATTTTGTTATAAATATAACTGATGATTATTGTCCGATTCCGGCGCGAAATATTTCAACTGTTACTATTGTTGTTCTGTCAGAACCTGATTTGCCACCTCCGGATGTTAATTGTATATCCATAAACAGTAATGGATTTGCCGAATTAAACTGGCATCCAAAATTCAATTTTTCAAATACTTTTAATGGCTATCATATTTTTTCTTCAAATAATCCTAACGGACCATATTTTTTAGTTGACAGCATTGATGATTATAATCAAACAACATTTATTGATAGTAGTGTTATTGTTGGTAACAATAATAGATATTATTATATTAAAACCAGCTCAGGTTGCCATGGTGGAAATAATTTATCAGAACCTTCAGACACGATAACAAATATAATTCTAACGCTTTCAGGCGTTGGCGGTTATTCAAATCTCAATTGGAATTCTATATTAAATTCTCCATCTGCTTCCTTTAGCGATGAATTTGTTGTGAAGCGGAAAACTGCGACAACAATTTGGATGATTGTTGATTCTGTTCAAAATACTTCTTATGTTGATTCCACAGTGTTTTGTTCTGATAGTGTTTTTTATATGGTAGAAATTTATGATACAAATGGCTGTTATTCTTCATCAAATATTAAATCAATATTCTTTAATAATCAACCTGTTGTTAGTTTCTCCGGTTTGAGTTCAAATTATTGTACAAACGATACTATTGTTGTTTTGAATGGAATACCACCGGGAGGAACATTTTTTGGACCAGGAATTACTGCAAATCTTTTTGACCCTTCTATTGGAGCAGGAAATTATAACATTAAATATATTTACTCTAATTCTTATGGTTGTAATGATAGCTCTATTCAAAATGTTACTGTAAATCCTGTAACGCCAGTTAGTCTAAATGTGATTGATTCGGTTTGTGAAAATACCGGTCCTTATATATTTATAGGTTCTCCTTCCGGAGGAAATGTAACGGGACCCGGAATTAGTGGAGGTGTTTTCCATCCGAATATGGTTGGAGCCGGAACTTTTGAAATTACTTACAATTACACTAATAGTTTTGGATGTATAAGTTCTGCTATAGATTCTATTAAGGTAAATCCAATTCCTACAATAAGTTTAAGTGGATTACAATTGGAATATTGTATAGATGACCCACCGGCAACAATCATAGCTTTACCCTTGGGAGGAACATTTGATGGAGTTGGGATCTCCGGCAATATTTTTAGTCCGTCAAATGCAGGACCAGGTTTGCACAAAATAAAATATTCATATACAAATACTCTTGGGTGTACTAATGCTGACAGTATTAATGTAACTGTTTATCCCTTACCAATAGTTTCAATAACAGCTTTAAATAATTCCTATTGTATAAATAATCCTGCAGTTAACTTATTAGGTTCGCCAACAGGAGGAACATTCAGTGGAAGCGGAGTAAGTTCAGGTTTTTTCGATCCTTTAATAGCGGGAGCAGGAGACCATAATATAACTTATACTTATACTGACATTCATGGTTGCACTAATTCAACATCCCAAAATGTGCATGTTTATCCTTTGCCAATTGTAAATTTATCTGGACTTCCAAACCAAATATGTGAAAACTCTCAAGCAGTAGGATTAACAGGTCTTCCATCAGGTGGAGTTTTCAATGGTAATGGAATAAATGGTAATAGTTTTATTCCTCAGCTTGCAGGTGTTGGCTCACACAATATTTTCTATACTTATACTGATACTAATGGATGTGTAAACCTTGATAGTTCAACAATTATTGTAAATCCAAAACCAATTGTAAGTTTTTCAGGTTTGAATTCAAATTATTGCAGCAACGATACTATTGCAATTTTGAATGGAATACCTCAAGGTGGAACTTTCGAAGGTGTAGGAATTACAGCAAATCTTTTCGACCCTTCTGTTGGAGCGGGAAATTATGATATTAAATATACTTACATTAACTCTTATGGTTGTGTTGATAGTTCTATTCAAAATGTAATTGTAAATCCTGTAACGCCTGTTAGTTTGGATGTTCTTGATTCGGTTTGTGAAAACACAGGTCCTTATATTTTTATGGGTTCACCTGCTGGTGGAACTGTTAATGGACCTGGAATGAGTGCAGGTAATTTTCATCCAATTTTTGTTGGTCCAGGAACTTACGGGTTTAATTATGTTTACATAAACAGTTTTGGCTGTATAAGTAATGCAACAGATTCATTAACTGTTAATCCTGTTCCTATTATAAATCTTAGTGGTTTGCAAATGGAGTATTGTGAAGATGATCCACCGGCAACAATCACAGCTTTACCCTTAGGAGGAACATTTGATGGAGTTGGAATTTCCGCTAGTATTTTTAGTCCGTCAATTGCAGGTCCCGGTTTGCACAAAATAAAATATTCATATACAAATACTCATGGCTGTACTAATGCTGACAGCATTGATGTTACAGTTTATCCTTCACCTATAGTTTCAATAACAGGTTTAAGTAATTCATATTGTATTGATAATTCGGGAATTTATTTATCAGGAGCACCCTTAGGTGGAACATTTAGTGGCAATGGTGTTAGTTCAGGTTTTTTCAATCCTTCAATAGCAGGAGCTGGAGACCATTTAATAACTTATACTTTCACAGACATTCATGGGTGTACTAATTTCAGTTCTCAAAACGTACACGTTTATTCTTTGCCAATAATTAATTTAAGTACATTTCCAAGCCAGTTATGTATAAACTCCCAAGCTTTTGGATTAACAGCTTCACCATTTGGTGGTGTTTATAGTGGTAATGGAATAAATGGTAATAGTTTTGTTCCTTTTATAGCAGGAGTAGGTTCACATAATATTTCATATACTTATACTGACACTAATGGATGTATGAATCAGGCAAACTCAACAATAGTAGTTAATCCGCTGCCAATAGTAAATTTTTCAGGTTTAGATTCAGCTTATTGCTTTATTGATACTGTTTTTAATTTGGCAGGTTCTCCTATAGGTGGAACTTTCAGCGGAAGTGGAATATTTGGTGATGGTTTTAATCCTAAGGATGCTTTACCGGGATTTCATTCAATAAATTATAGCTATACAGATTCAAATTTATGCAATAATTCTATTTCACAAACAGTAGAGATTTATCCGCTTCCTACAGTCAGTTTTGTTAATCTTGACAGTTCATGTTGCCTCAATGGTTCTATTATTAATTTAAGCGGAAATCCAGTCGGAGGTTCTTATTCAGGGAATGGAGTAATAGCTGATGATTTTATTCCAAATATAGCGGGTGTCGGACTTCAATCATTGTTTTATTCTTTTACTGATTCATTGAAATGTAATAATATTGACACAGGAAACATTTATGTTAATTCATTACCTAAGTCTTATGCAGGTGCTGATACCTCAATGATTTGTTCTTCAACAGGAACTTTTATTGGTGGTCCGCCAGCACCGGATTTAATATATCAATGGCATCCTACAAATGGTTTAAGCGATTCTACTTCTTCCAATCCTTTTGCTTCACCGATTTTTACAACTGTTTACACAATTACAACAACAGATACATTAACAAATTGTTCATCAACAGATGATGTTTTAATGATTTTATTAAATGCTCCAAATGTTGATTTAGGCAAAGACACAACAATATGCAATGGTGATAGTATTGAATTATCATCTTCAATGTCAGCCCTAACTTATCAATGGAATACCGGTGATACTTCACAAACGATTTATGTTTCACCCAAGAACAATTCATCCTATGTTTTAACTATCACCGATGGAGTTTGTGCAAATGCCGATACTATCGAAGTAAGTGTTAATTCGCCTTTTGTTTCTCTTGGAAACGATACCGTAGTATGTGCTAATGACTCTATAGAAATTGATGCAGGAAGCAATCATGATGCATATTTATGGAATACAGGACAAACATCACAATCGATAGTAGCTTCATCAAATGGAATAAATGAATATTCAATATATTCTGTTACAATTACCGATCAATATTGCCCGGCTTCAGATTCAATCAAAATTAAATATACAAAACCAAAAGTTGAACTTGGTCCTGATATGATTTTATATGCTAATAATTCAACAACTTTATATGCCAGTTTTGGATATAGCAGTTATTTATGGAGTGATAGTTCAACAAATAGAACATTAATCGTTGATTCTTCAGGCGTTGGTATTGGAACAAAGCTTATCTCTGTATTAGTTGCTGATAGTTTAGGATGCATGAATTCCGATAGTATTAAAATTACATTTATTAAATATCCTTCAAATGAAATTCCATCAACAAATACCGTAATTATTTATCCTAATCCATCAGATGGAAAATTTGTGATTACAATATTTGGAAAGCATGATGAATTAAATTTTAAAGTATTAAATTCTCTCGGTCAGTTTATTTCAGAAGGAAAAATCAATTCAAACGAAAACTATAAACAGGAAACTTTATTGGATTTATCTTATCTTGCAAAAGGAGTTTATTCTATTAAACTTGAAAACGATGATATAAGTAAAATTATTAAAATTGTTGTAAACTAAAATTCATTTTTACATCAGACAACTTTCTTACTCATTTTATTGTCATATATATAACAAATCAATCCCTACCAATATGAGAAAGCTATTTGTTATCCAATTATTCTTTTTATTTATATTATTTTCTTCTGAATCAAAAGCATGCTGTTATAATGGAGGTGAAATTACGTGGGAGTGTACTAGTTCCGGTAATTATAGATTTATTATGAAAATTTATAGAGAGTGCTACAATTCATTTGGAACATCATGCAATTATAGTAATCATCAATTATTTCATACTAATGTTCCGGGTTTATCTTCTTTATATATGTATAGAATTACAGGCTATCCAATTGATATTTCACCTGTTTGTAATTGCGATACAAATTTCCCTCATATTTATTGCGGTAACCCGAATCCAATGCCAAATTTTGCTCCAAACTTAGGTGCCATTCAGGAGCATATTTTTACATCAGATTATTCTTATCCAAACGGTGTACCGTTAACAGGTGTTCCACCTGCAAATGGTTGGGTGTTTTATTGGTCTTCCTGTTGTAGGATTTTTTCAACTAATATTAATAATGGACCATCACTAACATATAGACTTAGGGCAATAATGTATCCTTATAGTAATCAAAATGTAAGTACATGTTTCGACAATTCACCAACATTTGCAGAAATTCCACAAACAGTATTTTGTACAGGTTATCCAACTACTTTTAATTACTTAGTTTCGGATAATGAACTTGATTCATTGGTTTATAGTTGGGGACAACCCTTGATATCCACCGGAGCACCAATTACATATTATGCAACAGGATATAGCTGGAATAGCCCTTTTCCCGGTCCATCGCATAATTCTAATAATGTTGCAGCAACGATTCACCCTAATACCGGTAATATTTCTTTTACTTCATTTACAACAGGTACTTTTTTAATATTAACAAAAGTTACAGCTTTTAAATGCGGAGTTAAAGTTGCAGAGATATGGCGGGAATTTCAGCTAGCATTAACAAGCTGCGGAACAAATAATCCACCAAACCTTACTGCTCCATTTAAAGACACTGCCGGTCAGTTTACTTTATTTATTGATACGGTTTATGCCGGTCAGTTTGTTAGTTTTAATATTCATGGAATAGATTCCGGTTTGTTACCAAATAGCAGTCAGCAAACTATATCATTAGAAGCTTCAGGTAGTCAATTTGGGAATGTTATAGATACAACAACTCCTCCGAGCATGAGCAATTTTATTGGATGTAATAATCCACCATGTGCTACTTTAGCTCCAGCCCCTGCTCCTCCAACAAATCCATTAACAGGACAATCTAACATAACAACTCAGTTTAATTGGCAAACAAACTGTGGCCATTTAACATCAAATGCTATATGTGGACTTTCTTCATGTGTTTATAATTTTGTTTTTTCAGTTAAGGATGATTATTGTCCTGTTCCAGGAGCAAATATCAGCACAGTTACAATTGTTGTTGTTCCTCCACCAGACTTTTTACCTCCAAGTTCAGTTTCAGTTATTACTGATAGTTTAACAGGAAATAATATATTGAATTGGAATCCAATAATCGACTCTTTAAATTTATTAAGATATTATTATATTTATAGTTCAACGAATTGCAACGGACCTTTTACAATACTTGATTCAGTTTTTTCAATTACAAATTCATATACTCATACTGGAGCAAATGGAAACTCTTATCCAACTTATTATTATATAAAAACAATATGGAATTGTATTGGCTATAAGTATTCTTCTCCTTCTGATACAGTTGTTCCCAAATTTACAGATATAGGAATAAGTAAAATTATCTCACCAATACAAAATGGAGTAGGGGATAGCGTTTATGTGAAAATTGTAAACTTTGGTTCGGATACCATAAGTTCATGTAATGTTTCCTATGACTTTGGTGGAAGTTTAGCGATAACAGAAACATGGGCAGGAATATTGTTGCCTTGCGATTCAGTAGATTATACTTTTACAACTCTTTTCAATCCTCCAACAGCAAATTATATTTTATGTGCAAACACCTTGCTTCCCAATGACCAAAACACATCAAACGACCAAATATGTTTAAATGTTTATGCTAATATTAATAATATTCAAAACTATAAGTTCAAACTTTTTCAAAACATCCCAAATCCAACTAACAAAAGCACAACAATAAATTACTATTTGCCAAAATCTGGTAAAGCAATTTTCAAAGTTGTAAATATTGTTGGAGAAATTATTTATTCAAAGGAATATAAATCCATTCAGGGTAAAAACAAAATTGAGTTGGATATCAGCAATTTTGATAGTGGTGTTTATTATTACTCTTTGGAATTTGAAGTTGTTTTGAAAGTAAAAAAGATGATAGTATTGAAATAGGGTATGGATTATTAAATTAATACTAAATAAAATGAAAAAGCTGATAATTGTTCCACTGATTGTATTACTTTTTGTTTCTAATGATTTAAAAGCAAGTTATTATAATGGAGGTGAAATTACTTGGGAGTGTACTAGCTCAGGTAATTTTAGATTTGTTATGAAACTTTATAGAGAGTGCTACACTTCATATGGAGTAGCAGCCACTTATGGACAAACTCAAAATCTTTATACTAATGTGCCTGGCTTTTCTTATTTTATTATGCATAGAATTACAGGCTCTCCAATTGATATTTCACCTGTTTGTAATAGCAATACAAATTTCCCTCATATTTATTGCGGTAACCCGAATCTAATGCCAAATTTTGCTCCAAACATAGGTGCTATTCAGGAGCATATTTATACATCAGATTATTCTTATCCAAACGGAGTGCCGTTAACAGGTGTTCCACCTGCAAATGGTTGGGTGTTTTATTGGTCTTCCTGTTGTAGGATTTTTTCAACTAATATTAATAATGGACCATCACTAACATATAGACTTAGGGCAATAATGTATCCTTATAGTAATCAAAATGTAAGTACATGTTTCGACAATTCACCAACATTTGCAGAAATTCCACAAACAGTATTTTGTACAGGTTATCCAACTACTTTTAATTACTTAGTTTCGGATAATGAACTTGATTCATTGGTTTATAGTTGGGGACAACCCTTGATATCCACCGGAGCACCAATTACATATTATGCAACAGGATATAGCTGGAATAGCCCTTTTCCCGGTCCATCGCATAATTCTAATAATGTTGCAGCAACAATGAATCAATATACAGGGGAAATATCTTTTACTTCATACACAACAGGTACTTTTTTAATATTAACAAAGGTTACAGCTTTTAAATGCGGAATTAAAGTTGCAGAGATATGGCGGGAATTTCAGGTAGCATTAACAAGCTGCGGAACAAATAATCCACCTAATATAACTCCACCTTTTCAAAACTCAGTTGGACAATATACTTTATATACAGATACTGTCTTTGCAGGCGACTTGGTAACATTTTCTGTTTCTGGAACCGATTTTGAATTCCTGCCAAATGGGAGTTCGCAAACAGTAACATTGGAGGCAGCAGGAAGTCAATTTGGAAATGTGGTGAACACATCACCACCAAGCATGAGTGCAACGGTAGGTTGTTTAAATCCACCATGTGCCACCTTATCTCCAGCTCCAAATCCTCCAAATAATCCATTAACAGGTCAATATGGATTGCAAACTACATTCAGTTGGCAAACTGGTTGTAATCATTGCGTAACTAATATTGGTTGTGGTGTTACTAGTAATGTTTATAATTTTGTTTTAAAAGCGTTTGATGATTATTGTCCGGTTCCAACTGTTAGTCTTGCTACTATTACAATTGTTGTAAAAGATTATCCTAAATTAGAAGCTCCGGAAATTCATTGTATAAAAGTACAACCTAATGGTGATGTTACTTTAAACTGGATTATTCCTATAGACACTATGAATTTCTTTAAAAAGTATTATATTGAAGCTGCAACTACTGAAAACGGTCCATTTGTGGTCATAGATAGCACTAATGTTTATACTCAAACAAGCTATACCCATTCTGGAGCTAATGCGCATAGTCAAAGGATGTTTTACCGTACACGAACCCGTTCAGGATGTGGTGTATATGCAACCTTATCCATCCCAGGAGAGATATTTTCAACAATTAAAGTTTCAGTACTAAATCCGGGACCTGCCTTTGGGATAGCTAATATTGTTTGGAATCCAATAATTTATCCTAATGTTTCAAGTTCAACAGGAATTTATAAAGTATTTAGAGAATATTCAGGAGGTTTATATAACTGGACACAAATTGCCACTACTCAGGATACATTTTATATTGATACAGTAACTTATTGTAATACTGTTTTGAATTATCGTATTGAGATTGTAGATACTTTGGGTTTTGATAGTATAGGTACTCCAATTTTATGTTCATCAATTTCATCAGTAGATGGAGATGTATTTAATGATATTCATGCTCCATCTATACCAATAATTGATACAGTTACAGTAAATCCATATACAAAAAAATCCGTAATATCGTGGGATATTAATCCAGCACCTGATTGTCATGGATATGTAGTTCATAGATTGAATCCAGCGAGTTTATGGATTCCGATAGATACAGTTTTTGGTATTACGAATACAACTTATGAAGACACAATAGCTGATCCATGCTTAAATTATCAGTCTTACATTGTATCATCCTTTGACAGTTGTATGAACCAAAGTCCTTATAGTTTAAAACATAATACAATTAAAGTATTTGTTGTACAAGACATATGCAATCCTAATTTACTTTTGTTGTGGAATTCTTATATTAATTTTTCAATAGCCATAGGAGGTTACAATATTTATTATAGTGAGAATAACGGACCATTAAATTTCTTAGCAACTGTATCTGCCAGTGATACTTCTTACACACATTCGGGTTTAAACCATGGTTCTGAATATTGTTATTTTGTTCAAGCGTTTGATTTCAATGAACAAAAGACTTCAACAAGTTGTGAAGAATGTGAAGTTTTTTTTACATCAATAAACACTATTCAAAACTATAACTTCGAACTTTTCCAAAACATACCAAATCCAACTAACAAAAGCACAACAATAAATTATTTTTTGCCAAAATCTGGAAAAGCAATTTTCAAAGTTGTAAATATTGTTGGAGAAATTATTTATTCAAAGGAATATAAATCCATTCAGGGTAAAAACAAAATTGAGCTGGATATCAGCAATTTTGAAAGTGGCGTTTATTATTATTCTTTGGAATTTGAAGGAGTTTTGAAAGTTAAAAAGATGATAG
>CAYLPA010000011.1:0-29885 GCA_964385385.1 uncultured Saprospiraceae bacterium
ATCCTAAATCTCAGCTTCAACAAATATACAAATATCATCATGAATATTTATTAATATGCGAATTATAGCATTTTCTCAGGTAATAGTTCGTAAGTACGAACTTAATTTTTAAAAGTTGAGTACTTGTCTTTACCTGAATATATGTATTAATAAATGTCTATTGAAGACAGATGAATAAGTACTTTAGGTTACTTTATAGGTTAAAATCACGTTTAAGAAATTCATCTATTAGCATCAAATCTTCAATCAAAAAGTTCGATTCTTCCCCGTTTAGGTCCACACACTCCGCTTCATTTATGAATGCGGAGTTCTTTTATATTTTTGACGCAGTGTTTATAAAGAGATTTTGAAAAAAACTATTAACATTGTTAATGCCCCTATTAAAAAACCTGTATAAACCTGTGCTGAGTTATGAGTATTTAGTCTCAGTCTTGCAAATCCCACTAGGCCCGAAACCAAAAACAAAACTATAACCAAATATTGAAGAGGCAAGTTTAATAAAATTGAAATACTAATAAACAAAGTTGTTAATCCTCCTATTGCAATCATGTGAATACTAATTTTCCACCAAAAATTAATTATTAGCGCTTCAATTACTAAAATGGTTGCCCCAAGCAAAAAGTTAGAATAAATCTCAGGAATATTTAATTTATTAAACAAATAATAATTTATATAATAAAAAATTGCTGTCATTAAACATGGAAAAATTCTTTCTTCCTTCGTGTTCATTTTAAATGATTTAATCATTTCTTTTCTTTTTAAGAAAAACATCATTATTACAGGAAATACACATGTAGAAACAAAAACAATAATAATTAACGACATTTTTGCACTAAAGGAAATCCTGAACGATGTGTAAGATTTTAACGAAAACAAAAGCAGAAAAGCATATGTTGGAACAAATAAAGGATGAAAAACATATGTTAAGATTTTGGCAATTTTTCTTTCCATATCAAACAAATTAATGGGTCAAAATTACAATATATTAATGAACATCTCTGTCATCATTTGGTTCATATTGTAAATTCTTATTTATCCAAAAAAGATTTATGTCATATCTCCAAATTTTGTAATTTTTTATCGAATCTGAAATTTCTTCAAGTTTAATGTTTTGTGTACTATAAGCTTTATCACTTTCGGATTCGTTACCTTCTGATATTACCAAAACGGGTTTGTGCTTTTTAATTGGAGATTCAAAGTTTAAAAAATTATTCCACACAGGTAATGTTTTTGCCCTCGTTTTCCACGATACAGAAGCTGCCCATGGCCCAAGAATTGTTTTTCCGTTTAAATCGTGTTTCAATAAACACTTATTAAGATTTTTTAAATCGTGGGTTCTTCTTGAAAATGCATTATAATTAAAACTTGTATTATATATTCCTATTAACAACACAGCTATTATTAAAGTTATTTTAAATCTTGAATTAATTTTTGCCAAAGATGAAAATACTAAAGAAACAAAAATTCCAATAACAAATATTAAGCTTAATAAATATCTATAGGGTAGATAGTTCATCGGCAATTTATGTAATTCTATTAATATCCAGATTATCACAAAAACCAATGGTATTAATGATGTTTTAATAATACTTTTTTTAAATACGGAAAGAATGAAAAGTAATATCGAAAAGAAAAATATTAATAAATATATTTTCAATTCTTTTATCCATAAAATATGAAGAAAAGAGAATTTTATTGCTCCCGGATATTGTAATAATTTTTCTGGAAATCTTTGAAAAGCTTCCCTAAACATTACATAATTATAAAATTCGGAATTCGGCAAATACCATACAAGAAAATAAATACTAAGAAAAAGAATTGAAAATCCCGTTGTCCAAAAATTAATTATTATTTCTTTTTTTACACTGCTTTTTCCTGTAAAATATTTCTGCAGACTTATAACAAATACGGTTATTGGCAAAATTGCTAAAGCATACAAATATTGAATTTTTGTAGAATAACTTAAAAATATCATCATCGACGAAAAAAACAAAAACATGATTTTTTTTCTTTCACCTTGATAGAATTTTATTAAAAAATAAAGCCCCAATAAAACAAAGTCTATACACAACATTTCTGCTAAAGCATAATGCGAAAACTGAAATATATGAAATTGTGTTAAGGTTATTATCGAAACAAAAAAAGTGAAAGTTTCATAGTTTTTTAATTTCGCAAATATTAAAATTGTGAAAAAAGCAAATATCAAAACTATTAATCTTCCTACAATTAATTTTGTTCCGAAAACATAAAAAAACGGTAATTGAATAATATTAAAAACTGGACCTCTAACAAAAGTGCTGTTTTCTTCTAAATCAAAACCATAACCATTAACAAAATTTCTTACTTGAGAAGAATATAGCCCTTCGTCTGTCCATGCTCCACGCGTATTTGTGTCAACGAGGCTGTCAGGATCAACATCAAGAAACGGTAAGTGCATTGCAAACAGAAGTATTAACAATAAATATAAATATGTTTTTTTCATCAATTGTTCTTTGTTGAATTTGGTTTTGTTCTTATTTTATAAAACAAATTTACTATTTTTACAAACTAATAAATTTATAAATTAATGAGAAAGCTGTTTTTTTTTCTATTGTTTCTTCCTTTTGTTTTAAACGCTCAATTTATCGATAATTTTTTAGATGGAGATTTTACTTCAAATCCAACATGGTCAGGAGATAACAGCCATTTTGAAATAAATTCATCAAATCAACTACATTTAAAATCAACAGGAGCAGACACTTCTTATCTTTCAACATCAAATAATTCAATTAATAACACCGAGTGGCAATTTTGGATAAAACTTTCTTTCAACACTTCTGTTAATAATAATGCTCGTGTTTATCTTGTATCTGATCAGGCAAATATTGAAGGTTATTTAAATGGTTATTTTGTTCAAATCGGAGAATCCAACGATAGCATTGCCCTGCATAAACAAAGCGGAAATACTAATACAAAAATTATTAGCGGAACAATAGCCAACTCTGGTGGCTCTACTAATGCTCTTAGAATTAAAATTACACGAGACGGCTCAGGAAACTGGAAATTATATAGCGACCCATTAGAGGGAAATAATTTTATTCTCGAAGGTTCTTGTTTTGATAATTCCTTTTTGTCTTCCTCTTTTTTTGGAATATTTTGTAAATATACCAGCAGCAACAGCACAAAATTTTATTTTGATGATTTTTATGTAGGTGCATTACAAATTGATACAATCCCTCCTAAAATTTCTTCTTTAAGCGTTGTTTCTTCTATTGAGCTTGATGTTATTTTTTCTGAAGCTGTCGAAAAAACAATTGCAGAAACTGTTTCTAATTATTCTGTCAACAATACAATTGGAACTCCTGTTTTAGCAATTCTTGATGCTGCAAATCCTTCTGTGGTTCACCTTACTTTTCCAAACAGCTTTACAAATGGAATTCTTAATACATTGTCTGTTTCAAACATAGAAGACCTTGATGGAAACAAGGCTGCTATATTAACACAAGATTTCGCATATTATATTCCTGAAACTTTTGATATTGTTATAAACGAAATTATGGCAGATCCTGACCCTCCAATGGGTTTGCCAAATTATGAATATCTTGAGCTGTTTAACAAAACATCCCTGCCTGTTGATATAAATAGTTGGACTCTTAATATCGGCACAAGTAGTTATTTGATTCCTTCATACACAATTCAGCCAAATAGTTTTTTAATTTTAGCAGAAGATGACGCAGAGCCTTTTCTTGGCAGCTACAGTGATTTTATAGGTTTTTCAAGTTTTTCATTAAAAAACTCTGACCAAACAATAGTTCTTTTCAATTCAACAGGACAAATAATTTCTACTGTTTCATATACGGATAATTGGTATCGTGATAATAACAAAAAAGATGGAGGCTGGTCGCTGGAACAAATTGACCCATTAAATCCTTGTGGCGAAGAAGATAACTGGAAAGCTTCCGTTAATCAAAACGGTGGTACCCCCGGGCAACAAAATTCTGTTTTTGCTCAAAATCCAGATAACAAAAATCCTTTGATTGATAGGGTTGCAGTAATTGACACTATGAACATTCAAGTGTTTTTTAATGAAAAAATGGATAGTGTTTATTTAAAAAATTTATCTAATTATTTTATTGATAATAATATTGGTTTTCCAAATTCTGTTTCAATATTTTCTCCCGATTATAAAACTCTAATTCTTGGATTGTCTTCGTCTTTACAAAAAGGCTTGATTTATATTTTAACTATAAAAGATTCTGTTACAGATTGTGTAGGAAATATTATAGAATTAAACAGTAGTTCGAGTTTTGCAATTCCTGAAACTCCTGAACCTTTTGATATTGTAATCAACGAAGTTCTTTCAAATCCAAAACTTGACGGTGTTGATTTTGTTGAAATTTATAATCGTTCGGATAAAGTTTTTGACTTAAAAGATTTAACTCTTTCGGGTTATGATACCATTGCTTTAGTTTTAGAAGACATTGAAAACATCAGCGAAAATGGTTATCTAATTTTTCCTAGAGAATATTTTGTTTTATCAACAAATTCTTCTGTCATAAAGCAACAATATTTCACTTCAAATCCCGAAGGTTTTATTGAAATGCCCCTTTTTCCATCTTTTAATAATGATGGTGGTGTGGTTGTAATAGCAAGAAAGTTCGGCGAAATTATTGACAAATTTATTTATTCTGAAGACATGCAATTTGAGCTTTTAAATTCAACCGATGGTGTTTCCTTAGAACGCCTTAGCTACGAAAGGCCTACCGAAGACAAAACAAATTGGCATTCTGCTGCCGAAGCTGTTGGCTTTGCCACTCCCGCTTACAAAAACTCTCAATTTATTCTATCTGAAAATAATGGTAATGAAATATCTGTATCTCCTGAAATTTTTTCTCCTGACAACGATGGGTATGATGATGTTTTAAATATAAATTACTGTTTTGATAAACCAGGATTTGTTGCTAATATTACTATTTATGATTCCAGAGGTAGGCTAATAAAATATCTTATTAAAAACGAGCTTCTTGCTGTTAGTGGAACTTTTTCGTGGGACGGAATAACTGAACTCAACAATAAAGCAAATATTGGTATTTATGTAATTTATGTTGAAATTTTTAACCTTGAGGGAAACGTAAAGCATTATAAAAAAACTGCGGTTTTGGGTGGAAAGCTGTAATTTTTATTCCATGTCTTCTTCAAACAATTCGGGATCTATTTTTGTTTTATCATATCTTTTTTCTATTCCGTTCTTATATAAAATCACAAGATAGATTTCGCCATTATAATCGTATTTTCGCCATTCTCCATCTTTTATTCCCATAATATATCTTCCTTCTTCCTTTTTATTGCCATTATCCCAAAAATGAACATGTCTTCCGTTTTGAGCTCCGTCTATATATTTTCCTTCGTATTTTATTTTTCCGTTTTGGAAATAATGTTTCCAGTTTTCCTCTCTTACTCCGTTAATATATTTTCCTTCTTCTTTGTGGTCTTCTATTTCTGTTTTCCAAAAACCTTCTTCTAAACCATCAATATATTCACCTTTTACTATTTCTTTTTTGTCGTCAGAGTATTCTGTGTACATGCCATTTTGAACCCCGTTTATATAGTTTTCTTCTCTTTGTAAATTTCCTGACTGGTAATACCATTTCCATTTTCCATCTACTTCGCCTTTATTGTTATAACTTCCAATCTGTTCTAAATTTTTGTTTTTATAATAATATTTCCACTCATTTATTTTAACATTGTTTGTATATTTTCCTTCAGCTTTTATTTGGCCGGTTTGATAATACTCCAACCATTTTCCTTGTTTTTTTCCATATACATCAACTATTCCAATTCCAATAATTCTACCTTTGTTAAAAATATATGCTTTTTCAATTTTTCCTTCTTTATCAAATTCTCTTCTTATGCCTTCTGCAACTCCATTTATATAGCTTCCTTCTATTTTAACTTTTCCGTTTGAATAATAATCTTTTTTTATTTCGTATTCTTTTAATTCCTGAACATCTTCTTGCAATTCGTTATTAATATATTTCTCAATTTTTGTTAATTTACCTTCTTTATCATATTCTTTATAATAACCATTTTTAAGATTGTTTTTATAGTTTATTTCCGTTTTCTTTTTTTCATTATCATAAAAATATACCCACAAATCTTGTTTTAAACCATTTTTATCTAATCTGTTAATGTATTCTCTGTTAACAATAAATCCTTGTTTATATTCAGTAATTGTAATAATTCTTCCGTCTTCAGCAAATTTTTTTGATATTCCATTTTCTTTTCCGTTTTTAAAGTTTGTTTTTTGTTTCAATTTTCCACTTGGATAATAAACGTAGGTAAATCCTTGTTTTGTATCTTCAATGAAACCTTCTTCTATTTTTTCATTTTCTATATATGTAATTCTTAATCCGTTTTTTTTGTTGTTTTTATAGTTTATTTCAACTTTTAATTCTCCTGCATTATTATAAAATTTCCAGGTGCTGTCAAGTAAAAAACTTTTTCTGTTTCCTTCAGATTTTAATATTCCGTTTTCATAATATGTTTTCCAATATCCATCTGGTTTTTCATTTTTTATAAAACCTTCACTTGAAATTTTTCCATTGTCATAATAATATTTTTTATAGGTATTTTGATTAATGCTGTCTTGAGAATTAGCAAAGTTTGATAATAATAAAAACATAAATATATAATAATACCTTTTCATCTATTTTAAATTATTTTATTAGGTTTAGTTTTTCAGAAATATCAAGCATTTTTTCTATCGGTTTTCTTGCTTCTTTAATTATTTGTGGATTTAAAACTATTTCCGGTTTTTCGTTTTTCAAGCATAAATATAATTTTTCTAAAGTATTAATTTTCATTCCAGGACAATCGTTACAAGAACAGGTTTCGTCTGTTGGTACAATAATAAATTCTTTGTTGGGAGAACTTTTTCTCATTTGATGTAAAATTCCTGTTTCTGTTGCAACTATATATTTTTTTGAATTATCATTTATCGAAAACTTTAACAAAGCATTAGTTGAGCCTATAAAATCTGCTAATTCCAAAACCTGAGCTTTACATTCTGGATGAGCAATTAGTTTTGCATCTGGATTTTCAATTTTTAATTGGATAATTTTTTCAGTTGATAATATATCGTGAACTTCACAAGTTCCATTCCATAATACCATGTTTCTCCCGCTAATTTTATTTATATAACCTCCTAAATTTTTATCCGGGGCAAATATTATTTTTTGGTTTTTAGGTAAAGATTCTACTAATTTTACTGCATTTCCCGAAGTACAAATAATATCAGAAACTGATTTTACCAAAGCAGAACTATTTACATAGCTTATTACAAGATGATCTGGATGATTATCTTTAAATTTTTTAAAGTCCTCTATTGGACATGAATCAGCTAAAGAACACCCTGCTTCTAAATCAGGAATTAAAACCTTTTTTGTTGGATTTAATATTTTTGCTGTTTCTGCCATAAAGTGAACTCCAGCAAAAACTATTATTTTTGCATTTGTTTTTTTAGATTTTTGTGCTAAAGCTAAACTATCACCTACAAAATCTGCGATGTCTTGTATTTCAGGAATTTGATAATAATGAGCTAATATAATTGCATTTTTATCTTTCCTAAGCTTTACTATCTTATCAACAATTTTAGTATTTAACATAAAAAGAAAATAGATTTTTAAATTATTTTATTACTTATATTAAGCTGTTAATTCTGTTTACAAAATTATTACTAAATATTTTTTTATTTGACTTATAAAATATAATTAACAATTGTTTATTAATTTTTTAATTGTTTGTTAAATATTTACAAATTTATTAACAATATGGTAATAACGAATTTTGTTTATAAATTATTTAATAATAAAATGAAATTATTGTTAAAAAGGAAGAAAAAATTGTAAAAAATTATTAATAAAAATAAATAAATGTAAAGATTTATAAAATTTCGTGCAATAAAAATAAAAATAAAAAATTATTAACAAAAATAGAAAGAATTTAACAAAATATTGTTTATATCAAGTAAAGATTTATGTTAAAGTGCTATAATATAATAGTCATAAAAATAATTTAATTATTAAATGGCTAATAATTAAAGCAATTAATAAATTATTTGTTTTTTTATTTTAATTTTGAAAAAAATTTTATTAACAATGAATAATGAAAATTTAAAAATTTCAATAGCTTGCGATCATGCAGGCTATAATTTAAAAGAATATTTAAAAATAAAATTAAATTCACAAGGATATCTTGTTAAAGATTATGGAACATTTTCGGAAAAAAGCGTTGATTATCCTGATTACATTCATCCATTGGCAAAAAGTATGCAAAACAAAGAACATAAATTTGGAATAGTAATTTGTGGGAGTGGTATTGGTGTGAGTATAACAGCAAACAAACATCCCGATGTTAGAGCTGCATTGTCATGGACAGAAGATATAGCAAAATTTTCACGATTACATAATAATGCAAATATATTAGCTTTGCCGGCAAGATTTATTAGTAAAAGAAAAGCAAAAAAAATTATGGATGTTTTTTTATCTACGAATTTTGAAGGTGGAAGACATATGGCAAGAGTTAGTAAAATAAACATCAGCTAAAAAAAAAGAAATGAGCGAAGAATATAAAAAATTTCTAGAGAAAACTGAAAAAATTTCTTTTGACAAGGAACACAGAAAAAAAATTCACTTTAATATTTCTCGCTATTACAGTGCCGTTGAAAAGGGAAAAAAACAATACTCAAATTTAGAATTAGCCAAAGAAAGAGCCTCAAAAATAAAAAAAAATGTTATTAATGATTTAGAAAATTATTTAACAGAATTTGAAGCAAATTTTAATAAAGGTGGAGGAAAAATAATTTGGGCACAAAACAAAGAAGAAGTAATAGAAAAAGTAAAAAAAATAATTGAAAAACATAACGTTAAATCGATAATAAAGTCAAAATCAATGACAACAGAAGAAATTGATTTTAACGAAAGTTTTGAAAAAGAAAAAGTAGAAATATTAGAAACAGACCTTGGAGAATATATTGTTCAATTAGATAACGAAAAACCATATCATATTGTAACTCCTGCAATGCACAAATCAAAAGAGGATATTGCGGAATTATTTAATAGAAAATTTAATACACCTATAGATAATACTCCAGAACAAATAACAAAATTTGTAAGAAAGTTGTTAAGAGAAAAATTTCTTGAAGCCGACATTGGAGTTACAGGAGGAAATTTTATTATCGCAGATATTGGAGGAATTGCTGTTACAGAAAACGAAGGAAACGCTTTATTGTCGGTTTCTTTCCCCAAGATTCATATTGTAATTGTTGGAATTGAAAAAATAATTCCATCAATAAAAGACGCAGATTTATTTTGGTCATTACTTTCAACTTATGGAACAGGTCAAAAGATAACCGTTTATAATACAATTTTAAGAGGACCAAAAAAAGAAGACGAAATTGACGGACCCGAAGAAATGTATGTTTTTTTACTTGACAACGAAAGAACCAAAATACTGAAATTAAAAGAACAGAGAAGAGCTTTAAGTTGTATAAGGTGCGGAGCTTGTCTTAATTTTTGCCCTGTTTATAAAAATATTGGTGGACATTCTTACGGTTCAACATACAGCGGACCCATAGGTTCCATAATTACACCTCATCTAAAAGGAGTAGAAAAATATAAACACTTAAGTTTTTCTTGTTCTCTATGTGGAAAATGTACACAAGAATGCCCGGTGAAAATAGATATACATAAATTATTACTATTTAACAGAAGAGATTTTTCGGAAAAAAAATATTCCAAAAAAACCGAAAACATTACAATGTATGCTTATAAAAAAGCAATGGAAAACAGATGGATGATAGATGCTGCTAATTCTAAAATCAAAAATTTTGCATTAAATACTTTGTTTAATAAATCCTGGGGACCCAGAAGAGAAATGCTGGTAATTAAAGAAAAATCTTTTAATAAAAGATGGAAGGAAGAAAGGAAAAAAAGATAGTGAGAAATTTGTTGATACTAAGCTTTTGAATCGGAAGTTTAAAATAACAATAACCAACAGAAAACCAAATACAAAATAAAATATAAGATATTTCATTTGTTTATAAGAAAATTTTTATATTTTTGCACTCCCAAAAAACCACAAACTCAAAACAGCAATAAAATGTATGCAATAGTAGATTTAGTAGGACAACAAATGAAAGTTGAAAAAGGACAAGAAGTATTTGTCCACCGACTTGAAAAAGAAGAAGGAAAAAAAGTAGAATTCGATAATGTACTTTTAATAGAAAACGAAAAGGGTAAAATAAAAGTTGGTACACCAAACATAAGTGGAGCAAAAGTAACAGCTAAGGTATTAGAGCATCTTAAAGGCGACAAAGTAATTGTGTTTAAGAAAAAAAGAAGAAAAGGCTACAAAACTAAAAATGGTCACCGACAATATTTAACAAAAATACAAATAGAAACAATTTCAACTGGCGAGAAGAAAGTAAAAAAAGTTGTAGCTGAAGCCCCAAAAACAGAAAATAAAACAAAGGAAAAACCTTTAGAAAAATAATATTTAACAATCAAAAATAAAGTATCATGGCTCATAAAAAAGGTGCCGGAAGTTCAAACAATGGCAGAGAATCGGAAAGTAAACGCTTAGGAGTAAAAATCTTCGGTGGACAATTAGCCATTGCCGGAAATATTATAGTTAGACAAAGAGGAACAAAACACAATCCCGGAATAAATGTAGGAATGGGGAGAGACCACACACTTTATGCCCTCACAGACGGAACCGTTGAGTTTAAAAAGAAAAGAAACAACAGGTCTTATGTTTCAATTGTTCCTGTTGAACAAGAAAACTAATAATTTCTCAACACCAATATTTTACAAAAAAACATTATTTCTGCTAAGGCAAGAAAACATATCCAACAAAATTTTATAATTTTTTTTTTATTTTAAATTTTTATTATTATTTTTGTATTAAAGACAAAAAATTAATAAATAAAAAAAAACATTATGGCAGGAGTAAACAAAGTTATATTAGTAGGGAATTTAGGAAAAGACCCAGAATTAAGACGCCTTGAAAACGGTACAGCAGTTACAAAATTTTCGTTAGCAACTTCCGATTCCTATAAAGATAAGGACGGAAACAGAGTTGATCAAACCGAATGGCATAACATTGTCCTTTGGAGAGGTCTTGCCGAAGTTGCTGAAAAATATTTAAAAAAAGGTAGCCAGATTTATATTGAGGGAAAAATAAAATCTCGTTCGTGGGAAGATAAAGAAGGAAACAAAAAATATACTACCGAAATTGTTGGAGACAACATGAAAATGTTAGGAAAAAGAAGAGAACAAGAAGAAGGTAATGTAAGCGAACCGGAAGAAGATTTTTCAAAAAACACACCGGGAAACGATTTACCGTTCTAAAGAACGCCAAAAGAAAATATTAACATTTGGAATATTAAGAAATCAACATTCTCTTAATATGCAAAATTCTTTTTGCCCAAGCAAGAAATTTTAATAAGAAAAACTATAATGACTCAAGCAGTTTTATAAGCAGTTCACCAACTTCTTTTAAGGTTTTTCCAAAAGCAATAATTCCTTCTTTGTGTCCTGCCATAACTATTGTTTTTTGCTCAGCATTGTTTGTGTCTTTTAGTAGCTTGCGAATTTCAATTGCCATTTCAGGAGTTCCATATTCTGCATATTCAGCAGTAGTAGGCAGTTTGTTAATATGTTTTTCCCAAATTCCAAGATGATGAATATGAATAACAGAATTTATTTCGGGCAAAGTTTCATAAATTATGGCATGGCTTAAAGATTCAGAAGAAGCTTTTGTGGGCCCAATACAATTTATAGAATTATCTTTTAGAGAAAAACTATTTACAAGAGCGATATGTTCAGGTTTTAAGAATTCGAATTTTCCTGTTACAGAACCAGTGATGTAAAATTTTAGGCTTTCATCAATTCTACAACTTACGTTTCCAAAACCAATGCCGTTTTTATATAATCCTATTAATCCTTTTTTGTAGAGTTTGTTTCTCCATACTTCCAATTTTTCAAAATATAATTGCGGAACAACAACTTTAGTTTTTCCCCAATTACAATTATATCTAATATATCCTTCGTTCATTTTATTTATTTATTATGTTTAAAATACTTTCTTTGTTTGGATTGCAAATACCGTTTTCGGTTATTAGTTTTGTTATAAGTCTTGCCGGTGTAACATCAAAGCCATAGTTTAGTGCAGGACTATTTGGATTTGACAACAGAACTTTTTGAATTTCGTCATTTCTAAAACCTTCAATGTATTTTACTTCATCTTCATCTCGAATTTCTATTGGAATGTTATTAATTCCGTCTTCAATATTTTTATCGATAGTTGATGTTGGTAAAGCAACATAAAATGGAATATTATTGTCTTTTGCGGCGAGAGCTTTCAAATAAGTACCAATTTTATTTGCAACATCTCCATTAATAGTAGTTCGGTCGCTGCCTACAATAACCATATCAACCAATCCATGTTGCATAAGATGACCGCCGGTGTTATCTGCAATCACTGTATGCGGAACACCGTGTTGATGAAGTTCCCAGGCTGTCAATTTTGCTCCCTGATTTCTTGGGCGGGTTTCGTCAACCCAAACATGTAGTTTTATTTTTTTGTCATAAGCTAAATATATTGGAGAAAGGGCGGTTCCATAATCAACACAAGCTAACCAACCGGCATTACAATGTGTTAAGATATTAACAACTTCACCATTTTTTTGTTCAGATAATTTTTTAATTATTTCAAATCCCTTTATACCTATTTGGCGACAACTTTCTATTTCTTTATCTCTAATCTTTATACAAGTTTCTTTAGATAATTTAATTTTTTCATCAATAGATTTAACAGATTCAATTGTCTGCAAAACCCTATTTATAGCGTAAAACAAATTTACTGCTGTTGGACGAGAAGACTTTATTTTTTCTGCTGCAAGAATTATGTGTTCGTTATAATTTGTTTTTTTTCTTGCTTGAAGTGTAGCCAAATAAACGCCGAAAGCTCCTGCAACGCCAATTAATGGAGCTCCACGCAAGTGCATGTCTTTGATTGCGAAACAAATATCTTCCGGGCTTTTTAAATCTTCTATTATAAACCTAAAAGGCAAATGTCTTTGGTCAATTATTTGAATAACGTTTTGCGTATTCTTTTTTAACCAAATACTCGTGTAAGATTTTTTGTTAACTTTCAATTTTTAAAATTATTTTCAAGTAATATTTTCAACAAAATTACAAATTACTACATTTGTTTTGTAAATAAAATTAAAAAATGAGACAAAAAAATAAAATTAAAAACATCATATTTGATTTTGGTGGAGTTATTTTTGATATCGATTTTTCTTTGTGCAATAAATCTTTTATGGAATTAGGAATTAAAAATATTGAAAGCAGATATTTACAAGCACAAGAAAAAAACCTATTTGATGAATTAGAAAAAGGAAAAATAACAAGCAAAAATTTTTGTTCCGAAATAAGAAGGATTTCAAATGTTTATATTAAAGATGAAGAAATTATTCATGCATGGAATTCCTTGCTTGTTGGATACAAAAAAGACAGACTTGAATTATTAGAAAACATTAAATTGTTTTACCGTACTTTTCTTTTAAGCAATACCAATAAAATTCATTATGATGCTTATTTGCAAATGTTAAAAGACAATCATGGCTATAATGGTTTATCCACATTTTTTGAAGAAACGTATTTTTCCCACCAAATAGGAATGCGCAAACCCGAAAAAGAAATATTTGAATTTGTTCTAAATGAAAAAAAACTTGTTCCCGAAGAAACAGTGTTTATTGATGATAATAAACTAAATATTGAAGCAGCAAGAAAACTTGGCATTGTTGCTTATTTTCTTGATGTTGAAAATGGTGAACAACTAACAGACCTGTTTGACAACAATTTTAAGCTTAAAATTGCTTAGGGGCTTAATTTTTTTTATTTTTGTAAATTCAATTATGAGATTAAACAAAGAAAATATTTGGACAGATTTTAACAGTTTCATTCGTCGAAACCGCAGAAGATTTCTTGTTAGACAAAATCCAAAAGCAATATGGCTGACAGGTCTTTCCAGTGCTGGAAAAACGACTATTGCACTTGCTTTAGAAAAAGAAATTCAGAAAAAGGGATACTTTATAAAAGTTTTTGATGGCGATATTATGAGAACGGGAATTAATAAAGACCTTACTTATTCGCTTGAAGACAGAAAAGAAAACATTAGAAGAATAGCCGAGATTACAAAAATATTTTTGGATACCGGACTTATAATAATTTGTAGTTTTATAAGTCCTACGGATGAAATAAGAGAAATGGCAAAATCAATAATAGGAGAAAAAGACTTTATTGAGGTTTATGTTAATTGTCCCTTAAGTATTTGCGAAGAAAGAGATGTAAAAGGATTATATCAAAAAGCAAGAAAAGGACTTATAAAAAACTTTACAGGAATTGATTCTGTTTATGAGACCCCCAAAAATCCTAATATTGAATTAAAAACAGATGTTTGGACAGAAAAACAAACAGTTAAATATTTATTAGAACAGATAATCCCAAAAATAAAATTCAAAACTTTTATATGACTTCGTATAACTTAAATCACATAAAAATATTGGAAGCAGAATCTATTTTTATTATAAGAGAGGTTGCTGCTCAATTTGAAAGACCGGTTTTGCTTTTTTCAGGAGGAAAAGATTCTATTGTTATGACCCATCTGGCAATAAAAGCTTTTTGGCCGGCAAAAATACCTTTTCCATTGCTTCATATTGATACAGGTCATAATTTTAAAGAAACAATAGAATTCAGAGATAGGCTTGTCAAAAAAACAGGAACCAAACTTGTTGTTGGCTCGGTTCAGGAATCAATTAATAGTGGAAGGGTAACAGAAGAAACAGGACCTGAGGCGAGCAGAAATATTCTTCAAACAACAACCTTGCTTGACTCCCTAGAAAAATTTAAATTTGATGCAGCCATGGGAGGTGCCCGACGTGATGAAGAAAAAGCAAGAGCAAAAGAACGCTTCTTTTCACACAGAGATGAGTTTGGACAGTGGGACCCCAAAAATCAACGCCCGGAGCTTTGGAATCTTTTTAATGGCAAAAAAAACATAGGTGAACACTTCAGGATTTTCCCTTTGAGCAACTGGACAGAAATGGATGTGTGGCAATACATTCTTATGGACAATATTGATATTCCTAATTTATATTATACTCACGAAAGAGAAGTTTTTAATAGAGACGGAGTTTGGCTCGCGAAAGCACCATCCATGGAATTAAAGAAAAACGAAAAATATGAGACGAAAAAAGTTCGCTGCAGAACAATTGGTGATATTTCTTGTACAGGACTTACTTTGTCAACAGCTAATTCTTTAAAAGATATTATTAAAGAAATTGCTGCTACCAGAATAACAGAAAGAGGAGGCAGGTCAGACGACAAACGTTCCGAAGCAGCGATGGAAGACAGAAAAAAAGAAGGCTATTTTTAACGAATCATTTACTTTATAATAAAAAATATGGATAGTCATAAAGATAACGGATATTTAGACATGGAGCTTTTGCGCTTTACAACAGCCGGAAGTGTTGATGACGGAAAAAGTACATTAATCGGAAGATTGTTATATGATAGCAAATCAATATTTGAAGACCAATACGAAGCTGTTAAAATTGCAAGCGAAAGACTTGGAGAAAAATTTATAAACCTTGCTCTTTTAACTGATGGATTAAGAGCTGAAAGAGAACAGGGAATTACCATTGATGTTGCTTATAGATATTTTGCTACACCAAAAAGGAAATTTATTATTGCTGACACACCCGGACATATTCAATATACAAGGAATATGGTAACAGGTGCATCTACTGCAAATCTTGCCTTAATACTTATTGATTCAAGAAAAGGAGTTGTAGAGCAAACAAAACGACATTCTTTTATTGCTTCTTTATTGAAAATTCCTCACATGGTAATTTGTATTAACAAAATGGACCTTGTTGATTACAAACAAGAAGTGTTTGAAAGCATAAAAAAAGATTTCAAAAATTTTGCATCTAAATTAGAAACACAAGACATAAGATTTATTCCTATTAGCGCTCTTAAAGGAGACAATGTTGTTGAAAAATCAAAAAGAATGACATGGTACAACGATTCGTCCTTATTGCATCTTTTGGAAACAATTCATATTGGAAGTGATGAAAACCTTGTTGATTGCAGATTTCCCGTACAATATGTTATTCGTCCCAATAATGATAAATTCCATGATTATAGAGGTTATGCAGGAACAATTGCCGGTGGAATTTTTAAACCAAATGATAAAATAATGGTGCTTCCATCTGGTTTTACAAGTTCAATAAAATCAATAGACACCTTAGATGGACCTGTAGATGAAGCCTTCCCACCAATGTCTGTAACCATTCGGTTAAACGACGAAATTGATATTAGTAGAGGAGATATGATTGTTAGAGAAAAAAATTCGCCTATTGTTGGGCAGGATTTTGATGTTATGATGTGTTGGATGAATGAAAAAAAATTATTGCTTAAAGGAAAATACACAATAAGGCACACAACAAAAACAGTACGCTGCATTATTAAATCAATTCATTACAAGGTTGATATTAACACATTACATCGCATTGAAAGCGATAAAGAAATTGGGCTTAACGATATTGCAAGAATTTCTATAAGAACAACTCAACCGTTTTTTTATGATAAATATAAAATTAACCGCATAACAGGAAGCATTATTCTTATTAATGAGAGTACCAACGAAACTGTTGGTGCCGGAATGATTATCTAAAATGTTATTAATCTAAAGTAAATTTTATAGGCATATTAAGTTGAACTCTTACTGGATTTTCTCTTTGTTTTCCGGGATTCCACTTAGGCATATCCTTGGTGATTCGAATAGCCTCTTCGTCATAACCTCCACCAATACCTCTAAGAATTTTAACATTAGAAACTGAACCGTTTTTTTCAACAACAAATGTTACATAAACTATTCCGTCTAACCCAATTTCCTTTCCTATTTTAGGGAATTTAATATTATTTTGCAAAAAATTAATTCTTGCCATGTCACCACCGGGGAATGAGGGGTATTCCTGAACGCTAACGAAAATTTTGGTTTCAACAATATTTTTTTCTTCTTCTACAAAGGGAACATATTTCTTCATCTTTGTGTACTGGTCAGTTTCAACATCAATAATTAAATCATTATCTACGACAACATTGTCTTCAACAATATTTAAAATAGTTGTTTGTAGTTGAGGAGGAGGCAATGATGGTTTGTCTTGTTGTGTGTTAATTATAACATCTTCATCAATAGCTAATACAGGTTGTCCGCTAAAGTCGAATTCAAATTTTTCATAGCTTTTCCATTCAAAAGCTAATAAAGTAAAGGATAAGGCAATTATTAATCCAATCTCAGAGAAGATAAATTTTTTATTTTCGAGATTATTTTTATGTGTCATTTTTTTTAACATAATAAAGTATTTTTTAGAAAATATCATAAATTATGCCAACAAACAATAGATATAGTTTTGAATAAGAAAATAAAAAAACCCGAACTTAAAAAAAGTCGGGTTTTAAAAAAGATATTTTGAAAGATTATCCAGCTAAAGTAAATTTAATTGGCATATTAAATTGAACCCTTACCGGTTTTCCTCTTTGTTTTCCTGCGTGCCATTTAGGCATTGCTTTTATAACACGGATAGCTTCTTCGTCGCAACCTCCACCAATACCTCTAAGAATTTTAACTTTTGTTACGGTTCCATGTATTTCAACAACAAAAGTAACGTAAACAGTTCCTTGTATTCCGCTTTCTCTTGCCATTTCGGGGTATTTAATATTGTTTTGCAGATATTTGATTCTCGACTCATCACCACCGGGGAACGATGGAGCTTCTTCAACAACCGTAAAAATTTCTAGTTCTTCAACATTTGTTTCATCGTCGTCAATAGGAATATACTCATCTATTTTTGTGTCTTGGTCAGCCTCTGCATCAATTTCCAAATCGTTTTCTACATCAACATTGTCTTCAACAATATTGAGAACAGTTGTTTGTTGTTGAGGAGGTGGTGGTGGAGGTGGCTCGACTTGTTGAGTGTTGATCATTATGTCTTCGTCAATAGCTACTACAAGTTGTCCTCCAAGATCCAATTCAATTTTGTCATAACTTTTCCATTCAAAAGCAAACAATGTAATGGAAAGGGCAATTATTAATCCAATCTCTGAAAAGATAAATTTTTTGTTTTCGAGATTTGCCTTTATAGTCTTTTTTTCAAGCATGATAAATTTTTTTAAAAGAAAGTTAATAAAAAACAGTGCTAAATTATTTATAAAAACAATACAAATTTAAACTTTTTTAAAATATTTCATAAAAAACATATTAAAAAGAACTAATCCAACAATACAACCAGCTGAATTTGCAATAAAATCATATAAGCTGGAGTGTCGGCCATTATTTATTAAGGATTGTATTATTTCTGTTAAACTACCATAAATTATGCCAATAAGTAACGCACTTATTTTTGAATGGGAATACAAAAACAAATATTTGTTTTGTTTTTTGAATACCCTAATCAGAAGCAAAGAAAAAATAGCAAAAATTGAAACATGAATTAATTTATCGAGTGACAATAATTCCCAAAAAGAAGATATTTGAGGGAAATAATTGCCAGGCAAAACGGTCAAAATTAAAATTACTATTGCCCACAAAATTCCTAATATATTATTTTTGAAAAACAAAATGGTTTTTGTTAATAATTGTATATCATTTGTTAATAACTAATTTAAACCCAACACCGTGAACATTTATAAGTTCAACAGATGGGTCTTTTTTTAAATATTTTCTTAATTTAGTTATGTAAACATCCATGCTTCGGGCATTGAAATAACTATCGTTTTGCCAAATTCTATTTAGGGCAACTCCCCTGTCTAAAACTTCGTTAATATTTTCACACAGGAGTTTAAGCAATGCTGCTTCTTTAGAAGTAAGTTTTTCTTTTTCGTCATTAATAATCAAAAGTTGTCTGTTAGGGTAAAAATTAAATTTACCAAATTTGAATTGATTATTATTAACTTGCTTTGTTCTTTTTAGAATTGCGTTCATTCTTGCCAGCAATTCTTCCATTCGGAAAGGTTTTGTCATGTAATCGTCAGCACCAATCTGAAATCCTTTCAAAATGTCTTCCTGCATTGATTTTGCAGTAAGAAAAAGTATTGGAATTTTAGTATTGGTTTTTCTTATTTCTTTAGCAACTGTGAATCCGTCTTTAATGGGCATCATAATATCAATAATGCAAAAATCAAATTTTTCTTTAATATAAAAATTTATCGCTTCTTGGCCGTTAACACACAATTTTGTTGGAAAACCTTTTGCTTCAAGATATGTTTTTAGAATAGTTCCTAAATTGTCATCATCTTCTGCAAGAAGAACCTTAATTGTTTTTTTTTCCATGATTCTGCTTATTTATTTTTTTGTTTCATCTTTTTCAGTTGGCAAAAATATTTTAAAAGTTGCCCCTTTTCCTAATTCACTCTCAATAGAAATATTTCCTGCGTGTTCATTAATTATTGCTTTTACATAACTTAATCCAAGCCCAAAACCTTTTACGTTATGAATGTTTCCCGTTGGTACGCGATATAGTTTATCAAATATTTTCTTTTGATTTGATTTGCTGATTCCAATTCCATTATCTTTAATGCTGACAACAATTCCTCCTTCAAAGTTTTCGGTTGTTATAATTATTTCTGGATTTACATGGGTGTATTTGTTTGCGTTGTCAAGTAAATTATAAATTACATTTATTAGAAGAGTTTTGTCTGCCTCAACAATTTTATCTTTTGCGAGAAAGTTAGTTTTAATTATTCCATTTTTTTTCTCAAGCTGAATTTTAATATTATTAACTGCTTCAGAAATTATTTCATTTATGTTTAAATGGTCTTTATTGAGTTTTAGCTCACCTTTGTCAATAACCGCTGTATGAAGAATTTTTTCAGCCATAGTGCCGAGTCGTTTATTTTCCTCGCTAATAATTTTAATATAATTATCATAAAAATTTGAAGTTTTAGGCAAATCCTTATCGCTTAATGCTTCACAAGCAAGAGAAACCGTAGATACGGGAGTTTTAAATTCGTGAGTCATATTGTTTATAAAATCATTCTTCATTTCAGACAATTTCTTTTGTTTGATTATTGTATGAATCGTATAAGTAAATAAAAAAATCAAAACCAAAATTAAAACCACCGAAATTGATAGCATTCCTCCCATTTGCAACAAAAGGAAGTTTTTTTCATTTGGAAAGAAAATAATCAAATATTCTGGTGCTTTGAGCAAACTATTAGGGTGTAAATTAAAACTTTTGCCACTTTTGATTAATTCTTTTGTATAATCTCCCGTTTTTTCTAAAAGAAATTTGTTTTGATATGTGTTGTAAATTCCAAATTCAAATTTTGTTTTTATTCCCTTGTTTTTTAATTCATAAGAAATTAGGGAATCGATAAAATCTTTTTCAAAACGAATTTTATAATTTTCGAAAACACTAACATCTAATATACTCTTCATTATTTCATTAATAAAAGAAGTTTTGTTTGTATTGAAATAAAATGCTTCATTATTTTTTTCTAAAGGATGAATAGAATCGGGGGAAGAATAATAAGATCTATTAATTGAATCCAGCCTCCTAAGAAGATTTCTTCCTTGTTGGAAAGATTTCATTTGTTCTTCAATCTGACGATTTGTTTCAATTCTTTCAATTTTATACACAAAATTAGTTATTGCCTCATTTACACTTCTATCAAAATTTGCCTCTTTTATTGTAATGGCATTTTTAATCCAATGCAACTGAAGTCCCACCAAACTGATTAACGCAACAGTTGTTATCGAAATAATATAAATAATTATCTTTCTGCTCATTGTTGCAAAAATACGTTATGAAATCGTAAATGTTATTTCTTTTAACAATTTTTAACGTTTAATAAATTGCTTAAACTTAATATATGGGAAAAGATTTGGTAAAGAAAAAGGTACTATTTTTAAATAATACCTCTAAAATTAAAGAAAATAAAAAGGTTCAGAAGCAAAAACTAATTACGTTTAAATAAATACTGATAATAAACATAATCGTTTCCGGCTGAATGATTATCTTTATTTATGTCTTCAAAAGAAAGATAAATACACTCATAATTTTCTTCATCGAATGTGTAATCTGCGCAAGTATGTTTTGGGTCATTTATATATAAAGAACAGATAACGCTATCTGTGGGATTAATTATAATTTCTCCCGACTGTTTATCATAGTCAAATAATCCGTTTGTTTTATAAAAAGCACAGTTTAATGAATAATCGTAATCGTTATGAAAATAAAAAGCATTCTTAACAAACGTTTCCTCTTTATTTACGTCTTTTAAAACATGAGTGTTCCAGTCATAAACAAGAGTATTTATTCCGACTAGATCCCAATGACCATTAATTGAAGCGTCATTATCAGGATAATAATCAACCCTATCACAAGAGGTAAATATTAATCCAACGAAAATAAGAAATATTAATTTTTTCATAATTATAGAAATTAGTTATTTTATAATTGGTGTAAATATACAAAAAATTATTTAAATCATAAATAAAAATTTTTTAAAGTAGACCCAAGCGGGGTGAAATCGAACTTTCTTATTGAAGATTGCCAGCTAATAGATGAATTTCTTAGAAGTAATTTCAAATTATAATATAATAAATAAATAAAAATTAGGTTCGGAGTTACGAACTATTACCTGAGAAAATGCTGTTATTCCTGACTAGCTCCGTAAGCTAAAATTTAAGATGATCTTAATATTTGTTGAAAGTGGAATGAGAGTTAATATAACTTAAATGGCTCTAGATCTGCAACAGTAACCAGGCAATAATTAATAGATAGATTGATAGATTTTAACATCTCGATTTATATAAGGGTAAATCAAATATATCTTAATAATAGATAGTTGTTAATATATGAAATTGAATTTAATCTTATATATTTGTAAAAAAAATCGTTAATTGTATAACAGATATTTTTAAAATCTTTCACTTATGAAAATAACAATAAAGTTATTAAAAGTAATTATTACATTTTCTTGTATAATATTTATTCAAAGCACTAATGCTCAAACAATTTCATCATTTCCTTATATGGAGAATTTTTCATTATGGACTGTAGGAACTGGTACACCCATTACAACTAGCTCATGTGCTGGCTGGTCAAGTTCAACCACGTCTATTCCTAGGTGGGAGCGAGAGGGTGCTACAACAGGAAGCAATCAAAGTTCTAGTTCCACTGGTGCAGTTTGGGATCATACAGGCTTTGGAGTTTCTGGCGGAAGATATGTTTTTCTAGAATGCTCTGGTGGATCTTTGGGTTCAACCTCTTATTTAGAAAGTCCAACATTAAATTTTGGAAGTAATTCAATAATGAAATTAAAATTTTGGTATCATATGTATGGTTCAAATATTGGTAGCATGGAAGTTGAGCAGTATGTAAGTGGTACTTGGGTATCTACAGGTTGGTCAAAAACAGGACAACAACATGCTTCTGGTTCCACTGCATGGACTGAAGCAGTGATCGTCATTAGTGGTTCTGCAACAAAAATTCGGTTTAAAGGTGTTAGAGGAAATGGTTATAGAAGCGATATGGCAATTGATGATGTTTCTATAAATACTGTTGCTGCAAATAATTGTGGTATTTCAAATATTGATGCTCCAAGTGGCTCAGTTATTCCTGGAACCCATAGCATTAAAGTAAAACTTGAAAATTTTGGTTCTAATACATTAACATCAGCAACAATAAAATATAAAATAAATAATGGTACTCCTGTTTCATATTCATGGACTGGTAGCATTATTCCAGGTGCATCTATATCTAATCTCATTATAGCGAATTATACTTTCCCGGCAGGACTGGTGGAAATTGTCACCTGGACTGAAATTCCAAATGGTGTAACAGACCAAGATATGACTAATGATACTTCTATAGCAACACTATATGTTTGTAATGCATTAGCTGGAACTTATTCCGTTGGGGATACTGCATCTAATTTTCTAACAATAAATCAGGCAATTAATACTATTCAAAATTGTGGTGTAAGTGCAAGTGCTGTGTTTATTATTAAACAGGGAATTTATAATGAGCAACTTACAATTGGAAGTATTCCAGGAGCTTCAAGTATAAATACTATAACATTTAAATCATTAACAGGAAATCCTGATGATGTAGTACTACAATATGCTGCCAGTGGTACTAATGACAATTGGACATTAAGATTGAACGGGGCACAATATGTGACATTTAAACAGATGACTATCAAAGCAATTGGTTTAAGTTATGGCAGAGCAGTTGAATTTATTTCCGGGGCAAATCATAATGTTATTTCTTACAATAAAATTATCACTTCAACCACATCAACTACCAATGATTTTGTAGGGATATATTCTTCTACAACTTTAGATCAATATAATAAAATCACCAATAATATAATTGTTGGAGGCAACCGTGGTATTTCTTTAATTGGTAGCAGTTCGTCGATTACGGAACATGGTACTATAATTGAAGATAATACAATTACTGATTTTTATTCTTCAGGTGCAAGAATTTCATATCAAGATTCCCTACAGTTCAATAATAATAATATAGAAAATAGAATTAATTCTGGAATGCCCTCTGGTGCTTCACTGAGTAATTGCTACTTTTTCAAAGTACTTGGAAACAAGATTAAGATAAATAGCTTATCAATAAATCATGGGATTGTTATTTCAAATGCAAATGCAAATGCTGCAAATCCCAATATAGTTGCCAATAATTTTATAAGTATTTATGGAATAGGTACTGATAATGGAAAAGGTTTGAGTGTGCACAACTCTAATTATGTTGATTTGTATTATAACTCAATCAATGTTACAAGTGGTTCTAATACTTACGATGCAGTAAGGGTGTCGTTAGGTTCAAATATAAAAGTTAAAAACAATATTTTTGTTAATTTGGGAGGTGGTTATGCATATTATATACAAACTCCTTCAGCTATTTTGTATTCAGATTATAATGTATATTATAGTTCAGGAGTAAATTTTGCATATTGGACAAATAATATTCCCAATTTAAGTTCATTAAAAACAGCTAATAGCAAAGACACACACTCTATATCAGTTAATCCTGTATTTACATCAAATACCGACCTACACATAAATAACTCGCTCATAAATGGTCAAGGGATTCCGATAGTTGGTTATACAACAGATATTGATGGAGACACCAGAAATGCTACAACGCCTGATATTGGTGCCGATGAATTTAATTTACTTAGTAACGATGCCGGAATTACTAATTTAATTGAGCCATATGCACCTTGTTCGGGGATTGCATCAAATATTAAGGTAACTTTAAAAAACTATGGAGTTCAGAGTTTAGATAGCTGTCTAATTGGGTGGTCTATTAATGGAATTTCACAATCTCCTCTTCACTATGGAGGAGCATTATCCGCTGGTTGTGATACAGCATTAAGCTTGGGAAGCTATTCTTTTAATAGTGGTGCTTTTTATAATTTAAAAGTATGGTCATCAACACCAAATGGCTTGGTTGACATGAATAATAATAATGATACTTTATTTGTTGATAGTCTTCAAACATCAATGCCGGCCGGAATTTATACGATTGGAAATGATACAACATATGACTATCTTTCTTTTTCAGATGCTATCAATTCTTTACATCTAAAGGGTATTTGTGGTCCTGTAATTTTCAATGTTGCATCAGGAATATATAATGAACAACTCACTATTCATGAAATACGTGGAGCATCTTCAATTAATACAATAACATTTAAATCCCTAAGTGGTTTCAATACTGATGTTACTGTTCAATATAACTCTATGAGTTCTATTGAATCATGGACAATAAAACTTGATGGAGCTGATAATGTAATAATAAAAGATATGACCATAAAGGCTAATGGTCAATCTTATGGTAAGGCAATAGAAATGATTAATGGTGCTAGTTACAATACAATATTAGGTAACCATATAGAGTGTTTGGGTACATCAAGTTCAAGCTTTAGATGTATTTATAATGGCAATACAATGAATCATTTTAACAGTTTTATAAACAATAAAATCACAGGAGGTTATCATGGAATTTATTTGACTGCCTTTAGTGAATCTTCAAGAAATAAGGGAACAATAATACATAATAATGAAATTTCTGGATTTCATTATTCTGGAATCAATGCAGGTCGTCAAGATTCTATTCAAATAACTAATAACTACATTCATAATGGTCTACATACATATCAATATGGAATATATGCAAGCCAATGTTGCAATAACTTTAATATATCAGCAAATAATATCATATTAAGTCCTTCTAATTACGCAACTGGTCTAAGAGTTTATAGATGTAATTACTATTCTTTTGCCGTTACATCAGCACCCGGTTTAGTTTCAAATAATTTCATTAGCATAACTTCTGGCACAGGAATTAATTATGGTATATACACATATGATTCAGATAATGTTAAATATTATTACAATTCCGTAAATATTACAGGAGGTAGTAGCTCTAGCCGTACCTTATACCAGACAAATGATACATTAAACACAATTGGAGAAACCTTTAAAAATAATGTTTTTGCAAACGCAATTGGCGGTGTAAGTATAAGGATTGAAACACCAGCAAATATTGTCGCATCAGATTATAATGTCTTATACACTAATGGAACTACTCTTGCTTACTGGGGAACAAATGCTTCATCATTGTCAGCATTGCAAACATTAAGCGGGAAGGATTTAAACTCATTAGCAATTAATCCTGGATTTTCTTCTGCAACAAATCTTCATTCAAACAGTTCTGCAATAAATGGTCAGGGAACACCAATTGTAAATGTTACAACTGATATTGATGGAGAAACTAGAAATACTACAACACCTGATATTGGTGCTGATGAATTTAACTTAAATAATTATGATGCCGGTATTTCAAATTTTGTAGAGCCAATTACACCCTGTCCAAATTCAATCTCAAATATTAAAGTAACTTTAAAGAACTTTGGTATATTGAATTTAACATCATGTGCAATTAACTGGACAATCAATGGAGTTTCTCAAATACCATTTAGTTACACTGGCAACATACCTTACAATAATATTGATACAGTTACAATCGGAAGCTATACTTTCGTTAACGGAGTTTCATATGATATTAAAATTTGGCCTATTAACCCAAATGGTCAACCGGATGCAAATCACGTAAATGACACTTTAGTAATAAATAATATTAAAACTGCCCTTTCTTCTGGTATTTATACAATAGGTAATGATACTACTTATAATTTCAATTCATTTTCATCTGCAATAAATACAATGATAGCTTACGGTATTTGTGGTCCGGTTGTATTTCAAATTGATACAGGAATATTTAATGAACAAGTTAATATACCATTTATTCCTGGTAGTTCATCTTCAAATACTATAACATTTAAGGGAAAAGGTAGTGGAACTATTTTGACATATAATACAACATCCAGTTACAGACCTGTAGTTTTGCTTGATGGGGCTAATTTTATTCAAATTGATAGTTTGAAAATAGCAATTGGAGCTGCATCAAGTGGAGGACATTGTGTTCAATTTATGAATAATGCAAGCAATAATAGTATATCAAATTGCATTCTTGATATTCCATATAATACATCATCAGCTTATGGTTGTATTGCTGTTTCTGGAAGTGTAAGTAGTTATTCTACTTATACAGATTGTGATAATTTGACTTTCATAAATAATTCTCTTAATGGAGGGTATTTTGGAATGTATATTAATGGTGAAAACCTTAATCACTCTAGTGGATGTTTAATTATGGGCAATAATATACAAAGCTATCATGCTTATGGCTTGTATATTAGATATACAGATAGTATTATAATCAACAAAAATATTATCGAAGATAGAGGAAGCAATAATTCTGGCTATGGTGTTCGCTTAAATTATTCACATGCTAACTCAGAAATTTCTCAGAATAAAATCACTATAAGTTACAATAATGGTGGAACTGGATTAGATCTTTATAATTGTGAGGGAACTTCATCAAAACCACTTATGATATTTAACAATTTTATAATACAAACAAACAGTACAAATACAGGAACTATAAACGGAATTGTAAGCTATTATGGAAAATATCTTTACTATTATAATAATAGTATAAATATTACAGCAGGAGGAACCAATTCAAGAGCATTTTATATAAGTGGTTCAACCTCTTCAGCAAATATTTCTGATATTAAAATTAAAAACAATATCTTTTCTAATAAAGGTCCAGGTTATTCAATATATCTAAATGCGGCACTGTTTCCTACAAAATTAACTGAATGTAACTATAATGATTTATATTCAACTGGTACTTATCTGGCATACAATTCAGGAGCACGTACAGATCTGGCAGCATGGAAAACATCGGCAACCAACATAGGAGTAAATTCTATTTCTCAAAATCCATTATTTTTAAATGACACGAATCTTCATCTTTCTCCTACCTCTCCAAATAATCTTGGAACGCCAATTCCTGGTATAACGATAGACATAGATGGAGACACAAGAAGTTTGACTAATCCTGATATGGGTGCTGATGAATATAATTTTCTTGCACACGATCTTTTAATAACACAATATATTACACCTAATAGTAGTTTTTGTGGAAATGTAAATGATTCAATTAGGGTTATTCTTAAAAGTTTAGGATTAAATGCTGAAACAAATATTCTAATCACTGCAAAAGTAAATACTCCAACAGGAATTGTTACTGTAAGTACAATTATTTCAAGTATCCCAGTTGGATTTAATGATACTGTAGTTGTTGGAGCAATTAATACTACAAGTTCTGGAAATTATTCTTACAAAGTTTATCCTACTCTTGCTTTTGACTTAAATCACAGTAATGATACTGTAATTGGAAATACTATTACAGAGTATCCTATAAGCATACCACATATTGAGAATTTCAGCAATTCTGGACCTTATAACTGGACAGGAAATAATTTCACTGTTAGTAATATTGGATCTCATGGTTTAACATCAAAAGCTCTTTCAGCAAATTTAAATTCTACAATAAATTCTGCAATTTTCAATTTCAATAAAAAAGTTAGCTCAATAACCGCTAATACTTATTTATCTTTTAAATATAGGATTACTAATTATTCAGGAGGTGCTTCAATATTAAATGGAGATAGTTTGAGAGTTTTAATCAGTAATGACTGTGGAAATACTTATAGTGTATTGCATACTATTGACACAATTAACCATATACCGAACACATCAATGCAAACTGTTATACTGCCTATTGGTAATTTTACTGGTACAGAAATTTTAATTGGGTTTAATTCAAAGAGAAATAGTGGCAATTATTGGGTTGATATTGATGACGTGGCTATTGCTGAAGCTCCTATCGTTAATCTGGGAAATGATACAACTATTTGCTCAGGTGATTCGTGTACATTTGATGCTGGTTCTTATTCTCCTTATAATGTAACGTATGAATGGTTCGTTGTTGGAAATCCAGTAATTCTTGGAACATCTCAATTATATTCCACCAGCTTATCAGCAAATTATTATGTTGAAGTTAAAAATGAATACGGAATTATTGGTAGAGATACCATAAGCTTGACATTTGATTCAATACCAATAATAAATTTGGGTACAGATTTTAACATTTGTGGTGGTGATTCAAAAACTCTTAATGCCGGAGTCGGAACTGGGTATAGCTATTTATGGTCTAATAATAGCACATCGCAGATAATTTCAATTGATTCTGCTGGTTATGGCCTGGGAACTCATGTGTTTTGGGTAATAATTACTAATAGCAATGAATGTTACACAACTGATTCTATCGATGTCACATTTCTTCCCCAATTAACAATTAATATTGGCTCCGATGCAATAATTTGTGCCAGTGATTCAATAACTCTTAACGCTTCAGCAGGATTATGGTATTTTTGGTCAGATAGTAGCACTACTCAAAGCATATCTGTTGATACTGTTGGATTTGGTTTGGGCAAGAAAACAGTTTGGCTTATGGTTGGTGATAGCTTAGGATGCAAGACAACTGACACTATTGACCTAACATTTATTCCTAATCCAATAATTGACATTGGGTCTGATACGATAATAAAATATAGCAATGGTGCCATTATCCTTGATGCAGGCAGTGGATTTACCAGCTATTTATGGGATAATATGTCCTTAATACAAATAAGGCAAATTTTTGCTTCAGTTGTTGGTTTAGGTGTTCATACATATTATGTTGATGTAACTGATAGCAACGGATGTACAGCAAGTGATACTATAGTTATTGAAGTGATTGATGATACAGGAATTAATGGTGTTGGCAACGATATTTCAATACTAATATTCCCTAATCCTACAAAAGGATTGTTCAATATTTCAATTAAAGGAATTCGAGGAGAATTTGATATGCAAATAGTTGATGCAGTTGGGAGAAAAATTATCGATGAACATCTAAATAATAATAGTTTTAAATTCAGTAAACAGTTTGATTTATCTTGTTGTCCTAAAGGAGTTTATTTTATAAAAATAACTTCCAATAATAATGTTTTTATTGAAAGAATCATTATTCAATAGAAGAATTTTAATTGATTTAAATGGTAATTTTTTGTGATGTAGTTTTTAAATTTAAATTAAGGTTAATAAATATGTTAAATAATTGATGTTTATTATATGGTATTTTACTATCTTGCAAAGATTTTTCTAAAATCAGTATTAAAATCCAATAATAATTTACTATGGTGATTTTAATCTTAGTTTAATAATATTGGTAATATCTTGAAGTTTAGATTGTTAAAACTTTTTTAAAAAATTATTGTTGTATAAGAAACAAA
>CAYLPA010000012.1:0-29831 GCA_964385385.1 uncultured Saprospiraceae bacterium
AAAATGTTAAACCGGGATTTGTTAAAGTATCTATGTTAATACATGGACTAATAAAATATGTAGAATTACCGTTTGAACCATTACCTGCTTGCGAATACATATATTTACCCATCGATGTACCTATCGTATGGTCTATTACTGGTCCTGTATTGGGAGTTGGAGTTAATCCATTATTCACATACCATTGAAAATTGGTGGGAGATGATGTAGTCCAACCATTTGAAACACTACCGGGTGAGCCGGTAGTAAAAGACTCTATATTTTCTGAATAAGGGAAAGTTTCTATTGATAAATTATCAATTACAAATGGTGGCATTGCATTATTATTAACATTTCCATCCCCATTTATGCTTGTTGAAGCATTAAAAATATAAGAACCTGAATAGGTCATATTATAATTTGTTGAAACAACCACATCCATAGTTGAATCGGGTTCTAAGCTATCGGATACTATCATTATACTTGGAAATGTTGTTGGATTTATACCTGTGACAGATACATTGATGTATGCAGTATCATTAGCAAAGTAAACAGTTGAAATTCCAAAATTTTTAATTCTAACAGTTATAGTTTCATTATTTGAATAACAAGCTCCTGATAAATTATGAATTAGGTCAGTTGCTCCAATATCAATTGCTGATATAGTAAATTCATCTGCTCCTATATCAGGAGTTAAATTATTTCTTACATCTCCATCAATATCATGTGTAACCTCTAATAATGGAGTTCCGAGATTATCCATTGCTGGATTTCCAATATGTAAATCAGTGTTTGAATAAAAATTTGGTGAAATTGATACAGAATTAGAATCTCCTTGCGATATACTTTGCCATGCTGCCATATTTGTTACCGCACCAATATTATTCATCTCAGCAAAATAAATACCATTTGTAATAAAATTATTAAAATCACTCTCAAATACAGATGGAGTTCCTTGAACATAAACTACCTTTCCAAAAGTATTATTTATAATAATATTGTTTTTTACAATATAGCTATTTGAAACATTTGTTGACATGTACAAACCATACGAAGTACTATAATTACATGAGCTTAGAAAAATGCTATTATGAAGCACCTTAACATGGGAAGAACCCTGAAGGAAAATGCCATGAGTAGTAAATACAGAGTCAGAACTTATAAAGTTGTTTGTTATTAGTGATTTATTTGAACTAATCCCACTACAATTAGACAAATCAATACCAGCATGAACATAACCACTTGCTTTATCAATTATTATCTTATTATTTCTAATTATAATTTTATATGGACTTTGTGAGCACATAATTCCTTTATAATTAGAAACAACGCATAAACTATCTACCAAAAATATATTATTACTTATATACGGGGTTGTATTCGATTGCAAAAAAATTGCACCATATTTCTGATTATAAAAGAAATTATTACTAATTGTTTGTGTACTAGTACCTCCTATCAAAATTCCATATGATGAATAATATATGCAATTATTAGTAATAGTTATATTATTTACACTGCTACCATTAATTCCTTCTTTATAATAATGATTTGCTGGATTTTGTTGTCCGATTATTATATTATTTGTTAATGAAATATTGTTACCACCCTCTATACAAATTACATTTGCATAATTACTTCCAGATGCTTTAATTGAAATTTTATTAATACAAATATTAGTTGCCATGTTGAATTTAATTGTATAATTATAATTAATTAAGCTTGAAGAATAATTTAGTATAACACTTGAGCTATCTCCGTTTGCTGATTGAAATGTAATAGTATTTGTAGTTGATGAGCCCGTTATTGCAGGAATTAATATTTGCTCATTATAAGTTCCGGGAGCAATATTAAAAACTACTGGACCACTTACACCACTTGATGTAAGAGCAGATACTGCTGCTGTAAAACTTGAATAATTCCCTGTAGTACCAATTGTATAAGAACCGTTAAGTTGAGCAAATAATGCTAAGGGAAGCATTAGAATAAAAATTAGTATAGTCTTTTTCATTTTATTAAGGATTTATGATGAATTACAAATATAAGAATTATTTATGTATGATAAAATCTTAGCACTTATCATTCAAATAATTAATTAGACTATATAAAATTGTAAAAGTTTAATTCTTTGAAAAAAAATTAAAAAACATATTAACAATATATTACATTCGTATATTTCAATATATTCATAGATGTGAAACATTGCTTGAATGAATTAGAGAGATATTCAAATTCAAATGTAAAAATAGTGTTATTAAATAAATTACACAAAGGTTTAGGTTTTCGAAAGATGAAAAAAAAAGAAATTTAAACAAGTTTAAGCCTTTTTAAAATCCGGTTTTTCAATAAAATAAACAATTATTAAATAAAAGAATATTATAGCGGTATGAATGCTTAATCTTAAGGCAGGCGTAGAAAAATTTAAAAATTTGCTAAAAACATAAAGCAGAATTGCTAATCCAAGATATCCGATTATTTTCTTGAAATTATATTTCACAGGATAATATTTCTGTCCGAGAATAAATGAAATAAGCATCATTGCGGCATAGCAAATCAAAGTTGCCCAAGCTGAACCAATATAGCCGATTCGTGGAATCCAATAAATGTTAAGGGCAATCGTAATTATTGCTCCGATTATAGCAATATAAGCTCCCAAAAGAGTTTTGTTAGTTAATTTATACCAAATTGAAAGATTATAAAATATTCCAAGGAAAAGATTTGCTAATAATAAAATTGGAATAACATTAGCTCCTTCACGAAAATCAGGACCAATAAAATAGATAATTATATCATCCAAATACAATAATGTACCAAGAAAAATAAAAGAAACAATTATTACAAAATAATTCATAACATCTGCATAAATCTGTTTTGCATCCTTTGAATTTGCCTGTTTGAAAAAGAAAGGTTCGGCGGCATATCTATATGCTTGAATAAAAATTGTTATCAAAATCGATACTTTATAACATGCTCCATAAATTCCAAGTTGAGATAATGCAATGTTTTCGGGCAATAAATATTTTAAAAGAACCCTGTCGAGTGTTTCGTTAACAATGCCTGCCATTCCAAGCACCATAAGCGGTAAGGCATAAATTAGAAGTTTTTTTAATAGACGAAAATCAATTTTTTCTTTTATTTGAAATATTTCAGGGAAAAGCAAAACAACTGCAATTGAGCTTGCAAGCAGGTTTGAAATGAAAATATATTTTACACCAATTTCACCATCAAAAACAAGATTTACGAAGCCGGGCAAAATATCGTTTTTTAGCAACCAAGGGCAGAGCAGAATAAAAAATAAATTAAAACCAATATTGGCAGAAATATTTACCAATTTAATAGTTACAAATCTCTTGACTTTATTTTCAATACGAAGTTTTGCAAAGGGAATGCTTGAAATTGCATCAAGTCCTAAAATTAGTCCAAACCAAATAATGTATTCGTTATTTTTTGGATGTTTAATAAGGTTTGCCACATCCTGAGAAAAAATGCTTATCAAAAAAATAAAAACCACCGAAGTGAAAAGTATTGAAATTAAACTGGTGCTGTAAACTTTGTTTTTATTCTCTTCCAGTTCAGAATAGCGGAAGAAAGCAGTTTCCATTCCATACATTAAAATCACTAGCAAGAAAGCAACATAGGCATACATTTCGGTTACGACGCCATAGGCACCTGTGCTAAGCTTGTAGGTGTAAAGAGGCACTAAAAAGTAATTAAGCGATCTTCCTATAATGCTTGGCAAGCCATAAAGGGCAGTTTGTCCGGCTAATTTTTTTATTTGGTTCAAAACAGAATATAAACGCTAAAATTAGTTATTATTTTTCCTTTTACTATAAATTTATTAGAAGTCCCCTTTAATAAACGGTATTTTAAATTTATTAAGATGAACGAAATCTTTTAATTCTTTTCTTTGTGGTCCGGGTTTATCAGGGTTGAGTGCTTTTCCGATAGGGATAGAAACTACGGTTTCGTAATCATCAGGTAGCTCAAGAATTCTACTGCATTTATCATGTTCCAACAATCCGACAATTACAGTTCCCAATCCAAGCTCATGAGCTTTCAGGCAAAGATTTTGAACAGTAGAGCCTAAATCGTACATAAACCAATTATTGAATTTTGTTCTTTCTTCGCTTTCTTTACATCCCGCCAAACCATTTTTTGCACAAGCAATTATTAATGCTGAGGCAGAAAGAGAACATTTCCTTGCGGGGTTTGTTTCGGAATAAGTGGCTGTGATTTGCTCTATCAAATTCTTATCCCTGACAACAATAAATTCCCATGCCTGAGTATTTGACCATGATGGTGCCCATCTTGCAGCTTCAAGAATTTGAAGAATTTCATTGTCTGCAACATAATAGTCGGTAAATTTTCGAACCGCCCTGCGTTTTAATATTGCTTCTTGTAGTTCCATGTTTTTAAATTATTATTAATCATATTTTGGCAAAGAGATAAAAAATGTTGTTCCAGTTCCTTCTTTGGATTCGAACCAAATTTTTCCCCTTGCATTATTTATAATATTTTTTACCATTGCCAGCCCTAATCCCATTCCGCTGGTTTTTGTAGTGAAGTTGGGAGAGAAAATATTATCTTGTTTGTCTTTTGGAATTCCGACTCCATTGTCTTTGAAAGAAATAATATAATTATCATCTTCTGCGTTTATTCCTATATCAATTTTGCCTTTTTTGAAATCTCCTATTGCCTGTCTTGAATTTTTTATTAAATTATTAAAAACCCTGATTAGTTGTTTTTTATCAGCTTTTACATAATAAGGTCCTTGACTTTTTGGGTCGATATTAATTTTAATATTATCGAAATCTTTATAAAGTTCAACAGAGTTATAGATTTTTGTAATCAGCTCAATTTTTTCATCTTTAGATTGTGGCATTTTTGCGAAATCCGAAAATTCGGTAGCAATAGCAGAAAGAGAATCAATTTGTTCGACGATAGTATGAGAAAATTTTTCGAGTCGTTGTTCCCAATCCGGCGCATTGTCGTTCCATGCTTTTTCCAGATATTGAACACTAAGTTTCATAGGTGTTAGAGGATTTTTTATTTCGTGTGCCACTTGTTTAGCCATTTCTCTCCACGCACTTTCGCGTTCGGAGCGGGCAAGCAATTCGGCGCTATTTTCCAACTCGTCAATCATACGATTATATTCATTTATTAAATCGCCGATTTCGTCCTTACTTTTCCAATAAATTTTCTCGTTAATTTTGCTAAGATTAATTTCCCTGATTTTGTCTTTTATCAATATCAAAGGTCTTGAAACATAATTGGCAATTAATAAAATCATAAAAATTGCAATCACAATAATTATTACATAAATATTTATGAATGCTACCAAAAAAGCAGAAATTTCATTTATTAATTCATTTTCTTTTGCAAAATAAGGGAGATTCAAATAGGCAACAATTTTGTTTTGATTATTACGAAAAGGAACGTAAGCTGAAAGATATTTTAAATTGCCAATTTTTTCACGGTGGATGAAGAGCATTTTTTCATTCACTGTTAACTGATTGAAGGCAATAGCATTCATTTTGTCGGAAATAAGTTTTTCTTCAAATATTTCGGGGCGAGAAGATGCTAACAGGTTTCCATTCAGGTCATAGAGATTAATATCTGAGAAAAAAACATTTGAAAATTTTATTAAAATTTCTTTTAGATATTCTACAATGTCGGGTGTAAATGCTTCAATATTCGATAATTTGTGTTCAACTTCTATTAGAACGGAATGAGATTTTTCACTTAAATTATCATAATTTTTATTGTTGTTAAGATTATAGATATAGTAAAACGTAAAAATTCCTATAAATAAAAACGATACAAGAATAATTAAGGTTATTAAAAGTTGAAGGCGATATTTGAAATTAAACTCTAATTTTTTTATCTTAAAGGGAAAGTGTAGAATAAGATAAATTATAAGAATGAAGATTGCAAAAAAGATAAAAAGATAGGAAAATGGAGCAATTATATCGAAATAATTAACCTTCTTTTTGCTTATAATAAGTTCGTTTTCATTGTCAATTTTATAGAATAGATGGTTGTAGCTTCTTTTATCGAAAAATACGAGAGAGTCGTTGAATTCTCCATAGTTTGAAAGATTTAAACTGTAGAGATATTTCCCGTAATTATAAATCAAATCACCTTTGTTGAATCTTGCATAGGAATATTTATTCAAATTTTTGCTTGTGTTAATTGATTTATCTATCAGCAGCTCGGGATATCCAAGGGCGTTGGGTATGTATTTGGAATTTATTTCAATAAAGACATTAAAAGGAATTTGATGTGCATTAATATTTTTCTTGAATTTTAAGATAGCGATATAATTATTTTCCCATGAATTATTATCAAGATAAAACATGTTTTTGCTGAAAGAATACTTCCCGACATCATGAATAATGGTATTAAAAAATTGGTAACAGTTTGTTTTAACATTATTTGGTTTAATTATTAAACTGTCGTTTTCGGAACAAATGGTAATCATAAATTTGTATTTATTCCAATATTTGTTAGAAAAATATTTAAGAATGTTATCGATAACTTCATCATCATTAACGGTATCTTTTTGAATCAATGCACTGATTTTATTGTCGGCATAGATTTGCTTTTCAATGTTTTGGAAAAGATATTCTGCAATTGGGTCTTGTTCTCTTGCCAAATTTATTGCCAGCAATTGTCTTTCTTCTTTTTCTTTATAGTTATTATATTTTTCGAGAATATAAGTTGAGAGCAATGAAAAGAATAATAAGTAAAATATTATGGATGAAAACGAAAATAAAGTATTAAAACGTTTTTTAAATACCCATAAAGAAATCAAGAAAACGAAAATAAAAATTAAATAAAATAAATTGAAATCTTTGAAATAATAAGTATAAACAGCATAGATTGCAGTTATAAAAATAGATAAAAACAAGTATTGTTTAAATCCGGAACATAAAGCAAAAACTCTCTCAAAAAGTTTAACGGAAATCAGAAAAAACGAAAACAAAATACTTGCTATAATAAAATAACCAATCGCACTGTAAATGGAAATCTCCAGAATATTGCTTAGGTTCAAAGAAATATTTGAATTAAGAACTAAGCCACGAATAACTCTTTCAGAAATTACAAAAAATATGAACACATGAAAAAGCAAAGTAAAAATGGTGAAATATTTTACCACAGGATTTTTGCTCTTATTGGGATGTGTTAAATTCAGGTCTTTGCAAACAACACAAATAATTATCAGGATTAAAATTGAATTTATCAGCAGGTCTCCTAGAGATGACAGGATTTGAGATGTTGCGTAAAATGTTGTGCTGAAAAGGTCGGATTCATAGAGAATATTTGGAATCTTAAAATAATACATGATAAAACGTATTAGCAAAATGTCGAAAGAAAAAGAAATAACAAAAAATAATTTTTTCTCGGGAAAAGGATTTATCTTTTTATATGAGGAATAAAAGAACGAGATAAAAAACAGAAATCCGAGCAAATAAAGAATAAATATTAAGAAAATATGATTTTGTTTTGTTGGTGAAGTTTTGTCTAAATCTATTGAAAACAAAAAATCTTTTGATAAAGAAAAAATGTTTAATGTGCCTTTGTTTAAAGAGATTTTCGCGTTGTCGGGCACATTGAAATCATCCTGAAATTTGTTAAGCAAATAATCATTTTGATATGGATAATCATTCTTGATTAGTATTAAGCCAACAATATTGTATTGCTCAATTTTTTTGTTTTCCACAACAAAAAATCCGTTCTGAAAATAATTAAACTTTTTTTCATAAATGTTTTTATTGTAAATAGATTCAACAGGAACGCTATTGTTTGACCAATACTTAAGAGAATCATTTTTATAGACAAGAATCAAAATTCCCTCATCATCAAACAAATTATTAATATAATATGAATCGAGAGTTTGTTTTTGAAATCCGTCTTCAGCATTTTTTCTAACATCTTCGATAATGTTGTTTAATTTTTTTTCTTTCTGATGAAGTGTGTTCTCAAAATTTTTAACAAGTTCTGAATTGTTATTGGTTTTTGAAAAATTAGTAACAATTATTGCTGTTAGAAAAAACAATAGTGATACTGAAAAATTAAGAAATATTTTGTTTTTCAAAATGGTATTTAACTTCATAATACAATGGTTTTGTCTTTTTGTAAAATTAAGGGAAATTTTATAAATTAAGGGTTAAAATAATAAAATTAGTAATCTTATGTATTATAAAGAATTAAAAATAAGGTGGAAAGGAGAGTGTGAGAGATTGTTAAACCTGCTTTTGCCGAAATGCTAACATTATCTCTTCAACAAAAACAAAAGATTGCTACGATCGTTCCTCCCTCGCAATGACGGAAGCAAGGAGTAAATGAAAAAAATTATTAATTTCGAATATCGAACAAGGAATAATGGATGATGAAGTTTAGAAAATTCAAAAAACACACAAATAATTTATATATATATTAAAATTTTGTATTTTTGAATTAAAAAGTAAATCATGAAAAGAAAATATATTAATCTTTATTTATTATTTATTATTTTTATTCTATTCTCATGTTCAACAACTGATCCAGTTATTCCAGAACTTTCATTTGAATATTCAATTGACACACTTTATTGTGAGAATGGATTAAGCTTAAATGCAAATAGTAGCGGAATTAAAAGTTTTGATATAACTACTATTAACGACTCCGTTTTTGTTTATATTAAATCAAGCAAATCAGACACATTATACAAATATTATTATGGTATTGGGTTCAAAGTTGTTGATAAAATACCATTAGCAGAGGAATATTCAAATAAATCAAATTTAGTTTTCCCAGTTTTATCAAAATTCTCAAAACTTGGCAAAATAAAAAGTATAAAAGTCATTAATCAAGATAGCATTATTATTATGCAGGAAAATTGTGTTAGCATATTTAATATGAGTTCAAGAAAAATTGATTTTAAATTTATTTGTAATGATTTAGATACAACATATTGGTATTTGGTAAATAATTATAATCCGGTTAAGTATAGTTTTTCTGATAAGAAATTTTATACTGAATTAATTAGATATGATATTCCTGCAAATTCTGAAGGTGTTATTGAAACCGAATTAAATGCATGTATAGATATAAAAACAAGTGAAATTAGTGCACTACCATACAAAATTCCTTCTGATGTTATTGTTAAAGATAGAAATTTATCAGAACACTTTGCTGTAACAGAGAAAAAAGTAATATGTGGTTTTAGTACTAGTCCAAAAGTTTATGTTTATTCTATTAAAAACAAAAAAGTTAAAACTGAAAAGTTAAAATCTCCTAATCAGGATAAATATATTTACAATGATAAAAATACAAAAGGAGATTTTGACAGAGCTCGTTCAAATTACTTAAATTCATTTTTATATTCGTCAATAGTTTACGATAATTCAAATCAAAAATTAATACGTACTTATTTTATGCCAATAAAGGAAAGGAATGAAGAAGGATTTATGCCGAGTTCTTATAAACCTTTCGGTTGTATTATTTACGATAATGAGTTTAATCCATTAGGCGAAATAGTATTGAATTTAGATATATATCCAAATATGTGGTTTGCTACAAATGGTAAAATTTATGCGCTTTTATTATCAGGATACCCGGAGTATTTAAAAATTCTAAAAATAGAATATGAACTTTAAATTATATTTATTTTACACATTAATAATTGGATTTATATCTGTTGTGTTTTTAACAGAATCATGTAAATCAAAATATGATCGTGAAGATTTAATTGTTAAATATCTTGAGAACAATAGTGAAAGATTCAATAATGAGTCGAATTTCTATTTATTAACATTAAGAGACTTTAAATTGACTTGTGCTATGTCTGCGTATGGATATAATAAAGATTCGTTAATAAATTTTATTGCTGATTCTTTGCAAAATCAAAAGCTTTATATTTTAACCGATGATGTTTATGTTATTTCTAATTTTAAAAAATCTACTATAAACCAAAATATATATTTTGTGAAAGAACTTTATATAGAAATGGAAAAATATGGGTTTTACTATATGCCGTATCTTTTTCAAATAAAAAATAATTCTATAAAAAGGTGGAAAAAATTGAATACAAAAAAATCTGAATAAATCAGATTTTTTTTTTTAGAGACAAGCACTTCTAATTGTCGTACTTTTTGGAGTAATAGACAAAATGGTTGCTATTTTTAGTGTCATTTGCTCAAGTGGACAAAATGGTTGCTGTTTTTTTATATAGTTTTTTAATTTGAAAAAAGTATGTTAATTTTTAAGATTTGAAAGGTGAGAGAAAATAAAATTTCGTGATAAAAATATTTCAAGATTTTAAACTCTCTTAGATTTTAATTAATGGGTATATTATTAGAATGAAATTATTTTTTGGATTCTCAGATACTTTAAAAAGCTTAAAAAGTGAGATAAAGAACAGAATATCAGTTGGTAAGATGTGAAATATTTTTATTTGCTTTCAAGGAGAGAAAATTAGAAAACTCGAAAATTTATTAGATTATGAACGTATGATGTTTAATAATTGTATTATGAAAACGAATTACAAAATATTATGATTTTTTTAAAACATAAATCAAACTCGAAAAATTATTATGATTTTTACGAGCAAATGAATTTGATTTTCTTCCGTTGAGATATGCTTTTAAATAATTTATTTTTCCTGTTGAATATTTTTCGCTTAACAAACTCACAAAATAGGAATCGAATTTCATGGGAATTGTTTTAAGAATTTGTAAGTTATTATTTTCGAAAAGCAATTTGATTGTTTTCTGAGAAAAATGATATAAATGTCGAGGGACATCATAAGCTGCCCAAAATTCTTTATAAAATTTTGCATCCCATGATTCACAATTAGGAACTGCAACAATTAAAATTCCATCATCTTTTAGCAATTGTTTTACTTTTTCAATTCTTTGGTTAAGGGGATACACATGTTCTAAAACATGCCACATTGTGATAACATCAAAGAAATTGTTTTCAAAATAATTTAAAGATTCTTCGTCTTTAACATTGAGTCCATAATTTGAAACTGCAAGTGCTCGAGCATCTTTATTTGGTTCTACTCCATGAACTTCCCACTTGTTTTTTTTGAAAAAGTTTATAAACTCTCCTGTTCCACAACCAATGTCAAGCAAAGTATTTCCTTGTTTAAGCTCTGAAATTAATTTAAATTTTTTCTTAATTGCAAGATTTCTAACAAGTCGGTAAGCAGTATTGAATAAGGTTTTTTTGTTGCTTTTATGCGAAATATATTCATCAGACTCATAATATTTTTTGATATCGGATTCTTGAGGTCGCGGATTTGTAAAAAGAAAACCACATTTTTCACATTGAACAATTTGAAATTCTTCTTTTGTAAGAAGCAGGTCTTTACATTTTATAAATTGTGAAAATTTATCGTTTCCACAAATAAAACAATTTTTGATTTCTTTCATTTTAGCAGATAAATTTTGTTTTATGTTTCACGTGAAACAATCAATTATTTACGAAGAAAGACCATCAAAACAGCTATGTCTGATGGAGAAACTCCACTAATTCTTGATGCCTGACCAATGGTTTTTGGTTTTATTTTAGTTAGTTTTTCTCTTGCTTCAAAAGAAATTGATTTCAGTTTTTGATAATCAAAATTTTCTTTCAAAGGAATGTCGTTAACTTTTTCTAATCTTTCGGCAATATCCTGTTCTTTGGAAATATATCCTTCGTATTTAATAAAAATTTCTGTTTCTTCCACACATTCTTCATCGTATTCGCCGAACGAATCAACAAAATCAGAGAAAGATTTTGAGTTATTTATTAAGCCTTTAATATTTATTTGAGGTCTTAATAAAACATTTGATATTTTTTGTTTTTGTTTTAAAGGTTCAGTTTTAGATTCAAGCAAGTATTGATTTATTTCGTCTGGAGCAATGCTTTGTTTTTTAATAAATTTTGTTAATTGAGAAATTGTGTTTTCTTTTTCCACAACTCTTTCTAAGCGTTCTTTTGAAGCCAATCCTATTTCATAGCCTTTATGAGTTAACCGCAAATCAGCATTATCTTGTCTAAGCAAAATTCTATGTTCTGCTCTTGATGTAAACATTCTGTATGGTTCATCAACACCTTTTGTAATTAAATCATCAATTAAAACTCCGATATATGCTTCAGTTCTTTTCAGGATAAAATCAGGCAGATTGTTCAATTTTCTATGAGCATTAATTCCAGCCATCAACCCTTGTGCAGCGGCTTCTTCGTAACCTGTTGTTCCGTTTATTTGTCCGGCGAAATAAAGACTTTCAATTTTTTTTGTTTCTAAAGTATATTGAAGTTGAACAGGTGGAAAATAGTCGTATTCGATAGCATAGCCCGGTCTGAAAATTTTTGCATTTTCAAATCCTATAATTTTTTTCAAAGCTTTTAGTTGAACATCTTCGGGCAAAGAAGATGCGTAACCGTTTACGTACATTTCCACAGTGTTCCAACCTTCGGGTTCGATAAAAAGCTGGTGTTTGTTTTTATCAGAAAATCTTTCAATTTTATCTTCGATAGAAGGGCAATATCTTGGACCAACACCTTTGATTCTACCAACAAACATAGGAGATTTGTCAAATCCTGTTCTTAGAATATCGTGAACTTCATCGCTGGTATATGCGAGATAACAACTTCTTTGTTTTGTAAGTTTTTTTGTATTTGTAAAAGAAAATTTCTGAGGATTTTCATCGCCGGGCTGTTCTTCCAATTTTGAAAAATCTATGCTTCTACCGTCAACTCTGACAGGAGTTCCGGTTTTCATTCTGTCTGATTCTAAACCAAGTTTATTTAGTTTTTCGGTTATCCCTTTAGATGCATTTTCGCCTATCCTGCCACCTTCAAAATGCTTTTCGCCGATATGAATTATTCCGTTTAGAAAAGTTCCGTTTGTTAGAATTACTGATTTGGATTTTATTTCAATGCCAAGGGATGTAACAACACCTGTAACTTTTGAACCTGAGAACAATAGAGATACAACAGCTTCTTCCCAAAAATCAAGATTTTTAATATTTTCTAAAGTATGTCTCCATTCGAGAGAAAATAACATTCTGTCGTTTTGTGCCCTTGGGCTCCACATTGCAGGTCCTTTTGATTTATTAAGCATGCGGAATTGAATCATTGTTTTGTCGGTAACAATTCCGGAGTATCCGCCGAGAGCATCAATTTCGCGAACGATTTGACCTTTTGCAATTCCTCCCATTGCCGGATTACACGACATTTGAGCAATATTAGCTAGGTTCATAGTAACTAATAAAACCGATGAGCCAAGATTAGCAGCAGCAGCAGCAGCTTCACAGCCAGCATGACCGGCACCAACAACAATTATATCGTATTCTTTTAACACTTTTAATCCTTTTCTGCTTATGCCTTATCAAAAAGGCTTTTTATTTTAATAAATGCAAAAGTAAAATAAATAATGGAAATTGATTTGTTAAAGCTTGGGAAGAGAAGATATTTTTTTTTTATCATCAATCGATAGCCACTATTATGAAGGCTAATAATTTTTATTTCTTCATCTTCATTCAGATATTTACGAAGTTTTGTGATGTAAACATCCATACTTCTTTTGGTGATAATTTCTTTTGATTGTTTAAAACATTAAACAATTATTCTACAAATCTTTATCATTAGTTGGCATCCTTAGTTTTATATTAAAACAACTCCCCTTTTCAACTTCACTTTCAACAACAATTTCTATTTACAACGAAAGTGGCAAAAGAGTTTATTTTGGAGAATTGCAGGACTTTTCAGGGAAATATGAAAAAGAAATTGATTTAAGCGGCGAGAAAAAAGGAATTTATTTTATTAATGTAAATCAAAACAAAAAGTCTTTAACAAAGAAAGTTGTTATTAATTAGTATTTACGCATTTTTAAAAAAGGCTGCATTCATTAGAGAGCGGTCTTTTTTTTGAACTTGAGGCCGCAATTTTATTACGACTTTGTTGGAATCAAATCAGAGCAGAGCAGGACAAAGTATTTATTGCTTCTCCATAATTACAATATATTCATTATTCATTGTTTTTGATTTTACTCCTGTTTTATTTGTCGGACTATTTTCTTTTGGCATTCTTTTATTTGGAATTTCTCGAACAATTGTTTTTAAATGAGAAAATCCATTTTTTTCAAATAACTCTACAGTTATAAAATCTAATGGTATTTGAACATTTTTTACAGTTCTATTTCCAACCACATATGCAATCCTTCCTTTTTTTCTTACAGAAATAGAAACATTATTTATTGAATTTTTATAATCTATTAAAAACTCTTTTACTTCATTATATCGTTTTATGTCGATATTTTTAATTTTATCAAGCTCCTTTTGTGCATATTTTGAATTAAATTCTAATTCCTTATGATTTCGGCTTCCCCCCATTAAAATAGTATCAATTTTACTTGCTTCTCTAATACCAAGCCACTGATTAGAAAGTCTTGAAAATTGACCATAAGCAACAGTTGTACGAGAGTCTCCATAAGGTGGCGATGTTAATACAAAGTCAATTTTTCTATTTACATATTTTTCAGGATTTTCATTGCAGGTATTAAAATTAAGAATATTTGTTGTGGTATTAGTTTCTGTTTTTATTAAATCTTTTAATCCTTGAATATTTCTATTTAATTTATTAAAAAACAATCCAAAAGTATCAGGTTTGTGATTTTTGATTTTTTCTTCTGGAATTCTATACAATTTAAATTCTCCATTTCTAGTATAGGATACTTCTCGCAATGTTTCGCTAAGAGCTACTAAAAAAAAATCTTGTAAATTATCATCAATTTTAGAATTGATGATATTTAATAAAAATGAAATTTCTTTAATAACATTTTCACTAAACCAATAATTAATATTTTTAAACTGAAATAAATCAATATTATTTATAAGGTTAAATGAAAATTTAAAACTTTCTTCAGATAATAAATTCTTTGAATCTATAATTTTATCAATATCGTAATTTTGCACTTTTGTTCGTGCAATCAATTGAGCAAGTGGGTTTAGGTCTGTTCCTGTGGAGTTAATATTTACCAACTTTGCTTCCAGAAGTGTTGTTCCTGTTCCGCAATAAGGGTCAAAAATAAATTTTGTGTTTTTTGGTGCATATTCTTTAATCAATCTGCGAGCAATTTGTGGTATCATCATAGCCGGGTAATTATGATAACAGTGTGTAAATTCTTTAGTATTTACACCTACAAAACTCCATTCGTTATCAATTATTCTTTGTTCCATGCTCTCGAAATTAACACACATATATATGTGTGCAAATATACGGATGTTTCTGCAACTTTGCAAAAAAAACATTATTAATGACAAAGATAGAACAATATATAATTGATAAAGTAAGAAGTGAAAGAATAAAACAAAATATTTCACAAATGGAACTTGCTAATTTTCTTGATGTTTCACCTGGATTTATTTCTTCCATTGAAAGTTTAAAAGGAAAAGCTAAATATAATCTCAACCATATTAACAAATTGTCTCTGCTTTTTAAATGCTCACCAAAAGATTTTTTACCTATAAAACACTTCGAAGATGTCAAATAAAAATAAAGTAATCAAAGAGTTTAAACGTATAAAAGCACTCGGTTTTATAAAAAGCAAAAGATTGAACGATACAGGAATAGGTAAAACTTTTGAAGATTATCTTGGTGTTGATGAAAACAATTTTAAAGACCCTGACTTTGCAGGATATGAAATAAAAAGTCATAGAAAATCATCTGCTTCATTTGTAACATTATTTACAAAAAGTCCGACTTTACCAGCAAAAACAAATACGTTATTACGTGAAAAATATGGAACGCCGGAAGGAAAGCTAAAAGTTAAAACTTTCAGAACATCTGTTTTTTCTAATAAATGGAATACTTACAAAAAGGAATTTTCTTTTAAAATAGTTGTAAATGATAAACAACAAACAATAAACTTGATAAGTAAAAAAATCAATGGAAAAAAAACAAGCATTGAATGTTCTTGGACTTTTACCGAAATCAAGTCAGCTTTTTCTAAATTAAAATCATTATTTTTCGTTACTGCTGAAAGAGAAAAAAAATATGTTCAAGAATATTTTTATTTTACAAATGCTACAATTTTTAATAAACCAACTTTTCAAAAACTAATAGATTTAATCAAAGAAGGTAAAGTTATGGTTGATATTCGTCTTGGTGTATATTCCTCAGGTAAAAACGAAGGAAAAGCTCACGACCACGGGACTGGTTTTAGAATAAAATCAAATGATTTAAGTTTCCTTTACAAAGATGTGATTGATGTTTCTTGATATTTTTAAATCCAAACTATATTATTTTTCTTTAACTCTCATTGATGTTGAATAATAAAAATCAAGTTTATCTAACTTTTTGAAGACATCAATTTTAATTCCAGTTGTAACGATGCCTTTCTTTCTCATATCGTGTGAAATATTAAGACCATACTTGGTAATTCTATTCCCGTCCTTATCTAATAATGAAGGAAAGAACATCCTGATTTCCTGATAATAATTACCATATTCTGTTGCCTTAATGATTTTAATAAATTGAAATGATATTTCTAATGTCAGTAGAGGTTGTTTTCCTTTTTTATACCAGGTAGCTCCAATTATTTTAGCAGTATTCACGCTATAATAATCAGCACCATCGGATTTGGTGCAAGCATAAGAAAAAGTTCCTTTTTTTGCTATGTCATTCATTTTTATGGCATATTCCTCTCTTATAGAAACTTGTTTTTCTTTAATTTCATCAATCTTCTTTGCAATTTCTTCCATATTATCTGCATTAAGTTTAGCAGATAATTTTTTCATATCAGAATTTAACGCTTCTATCTTATTCATTCCCTCGTGAGCCAGCTTTATTAATGTTTGAAAATCATTGGCTGCCATCCATTTCTTCATGCAAGGAGCGACTTTGAGAATATCTCTGGACTTTCCGTACTCATCACCGGGATATGGCTTGCCTGTTTCATCCCAAAGTTTGAAAAGTTTATTTTGTGATGCTCCATTTATGCGGGTTTCTTCTGTAACCAGACCACTATTTGAAAGCTCAATTTCCTGCCTGATTTTATTTTGTTTAGACACTTCTATTATCGAATTACAACCTTCGTTGGCGATATCTTTAATACATTGTGAATAATCATTCACACATTGCAACATATCTTTCTCCTCAACCATCCCAATATCAAATAATTTTCTACAATCGGGCACATAATAATAATGTCCTTTTATTTTCAGTAAACGACTTGCCGAATACTTCTGCCCATCAATTGTTTGAGTAACTTTAATTTTTGCATAATCGTCCTTGCATCCATAACGGACAGAAACCTTGACAGTATTTTTTTTATCAGGTATAATTTTAATTTCATTACTTTCGGATTCCCACAAAAAAGTGCCCTTCATTACATTGCTCGTTACACTAAAAATTGAACTAACACCATTTCGGCATATTTCGTCAGGACCTTCTATCTTTGGATTGGCGGCATCAAGATTGTTTTGAGAATAAGCAGGCTTAATCAGGCAAGTAAACAATATTGAAATTATGGCAATTTCAAATAAATTTATTTTTTTCATTTTATATTCCTTTCATGATTTTAGGCAATTTCAATATTTTTTTTATTTCTTTTCTATTTTCTTGAACGACAAGTAAATTTTACTTTCCCCTTGCTGTTCTACGTAATCTATTATTTCATCAGTTCCTACAGGAACAAGAAGTTTAATTTCTCCCTGTTCATTAATTTTTATATTATAATCATTCATACCATAAATTTCGTCTTCGCTTTTCTCATATACACCTTCTGCTCCAAGATGGAAAGATGATTCTAATATTGCAATTCCTTCCCTTGTAAAAACACTCTCATTCTTTAATTTTCCTTCTATTGAATATTCAATATTGGTGTAATTCACTCTTTTAACTATTAACTTGTAAACGGTATCATTAATATTGCTTTCATAGTAATTTTCTTGATTAATAATCAAGTCTGTAGGAATTAAAATTGGGTCATTTCTATTATTATTTACAATTATTGAATCATTAGTAATCAATAATGAATATGGCTTAACATATTTCCAATAGCTGATGAAGTCAATATCATATTCAGTTGAATCCTTAACATCCATTTTCCAATCAGCATCAGTATTCGTTTGAGAATAAGCAGATTTTATCAGGCATGTAAACAATATTGATATTAAAGCAATTTCAAATAATCTTATTTTTTTCATTTTATACTCTTTTATTAATTTTGATTATTCCTATCATTTTCAACTTTAGTGCTTTCTGCCAAATGCACGATATTTTTTTTGCACATTTTATTTATTCTCTACATATTATGATTAATCAATATTACTAATCGGTTTTTCGGTGAAACTAAATAAAAGTCAGTGCTTCCACCGTGTCTGTATGCGTAATATGCTCCTTTGCTTGTTGCAATTTTTCTAATAAAATCTTGTCGAGTTACAATTTCTCCTTTCCAACCACAGTAAACAGGTGTAACAAATTCCAAAATTTCTATTTCCTCACTTTTGACTGGAGTTGGTGTCCACCTTATTTTTGAATTACTCTCAGGTGGATATTCCGTAAAAAATGTTGAATCAGGATTTTCAAAATATTCAGCTGTTTCTTGATTGAATTTATATATGTATAAAGTGTAACCTTCTCCACGGACTCCCAACTCATTGTAGTTAAATTCTTTCCAGCTCCAAAATGATTTCCCTGTCAATAGGGTGGTTTGTTTCTTTATATAAAAGTTCTTGGAAAGTGGAAATATTTGAAGTTCCCAAGTCACAAATACAATCAGAATGGTCAAAATTGCAACTTGAATTGTAAATTACTTTTGTTTCCCTTTTTTATAAAGTCGGGAAAGTCTATAAATCCAAAGAATTAGTCCAACTAAAAGTCCAATGAGTATTAGTAATATGATTAAGTAGAATGTCATTTTTTAAATGTGAGCTAACAATTGCACAAACAAATTCCGTATATTTTCCAGCTAAACTTTTTTGATGTTAAGTCTTCTATCAGCAAATATAATAATTATTTATTTGATTTTCGGGTTTTGCCCTTGGAGGTAAAAAGAAGAGATAAATATTTATCTTCCATTTTTTTCATAAGAATTTTTTCTTCAGGTGATTTGTCATTGAAGCCAATCAAATGCAAAAGCCCATGAATAATCAAACGATGGATTTCGTTGGTTTTGGTGGTGTTGAATGTTTGAGCATTTTCTTTGGCTCTTTCGATGCTAATAAAAATATCTCCCGACAAAAGATTTTCTTTTTCAGAATAGTCAAAACTTATTACGTCAGTAAAATAATTTTTTTTCAGATAGGTTTTGTTTATTTCATGGAGATAATTGTCGTTGCAAAAAATAAAGTTTAAAATGCCAATATCTTTTTTTTCGGTTTTGGCAAGAGTTTGTAAATGTTTGCGAATTAATTTCTTGTTTTTCAGCGTATAAGAAATTTGCTCACTAAAGAAATTGATTTTAAAATCTTCCATGAAAAGAGCTTATTTTTCTATGCTTTTTTCTTTTTTTACAGATGAATATTGATTCAATTGATTTATTCTCTCAAGAGTTAAATCGTTGTTAATGCTCGAAACTTTAAATATAATTTCAACAATTCTTCCACTTTCATAAAAATGAACCTCATCAGCAAGGGATTTTATGAGAAATAGACCTTTTTGGGTATCTTCAATTTTAATATCAGTAACCTCTGTAGGGTCGGGGATGTTATTAAAGTTAAATCCATCACCTTCATCTTCAACGGAAAAAGACAATCCTGTTGACTTAGATTTGAAAGTAACTATAACTTTTTTTAATGGATTATTTTTGTTGCCGTGAATAATTGCATTTGTAACAGCTTCGGTTAATGCAATAATAATATTTCCAAAATAACTATTAAAAATATTAAAATCATCACAAATCTCATCAACGAATTTTTCAATGAGGTGAATGTTTTGTTTTAAAGATTTAAACTCTAATTTGCGTAAATTTTTTATCATATCTACTCCTCAAAATTATAAAAATATTCGTTAACTTTATTTTTGTAAAAAGGTTTTAAACTTGGCGGCACAGTCTTCAAAAGTTCCGCTTCTTTCAATTTAATTTTCTTATACTTAAAAAAGTCTTTTGGGTTACTAAAATTTTGCATTTTTGCCTCATTAGATTGTCGTTTTTCTTCAAATTCTCTTTCTCTCTCTGCCTTTTCGGATTTTAATAATTTTGTAAGAATTTCTTCTTGGCGTTTTAAAGTTTGTTCAGAAATAATTTTATTAACCAAATCGGTTTCGGTTTTTTCCATTTCTTTCATCATTTCAGACAAATCACCCTTGTCTTTCAATCCTTGTTTTTTTAATCCTTCTTCGTATTTTCTCATCATACCTCTTATAGCTTCCTGTTGTGCGGCTAATCGAGCTAATTGTTCGCTCATTGATTGTTTTTTTCCGGTTTTTCCGCCTTTGTTTTTGCCTTTTTTCAATTGCTCAATTTGTTTGTTTAGCTGTTGTTGCATTTGACGCATTGATTGCATAGGTTTTTGTCCTGCTCCCGGTTTCGGCTTATTACAACTTTTCCCCGGCTTTGGTTGCGACATTTGTTGTTGCATTTGCTCAAGAGATTCAGAAAGCAATAAAGCTAAATTGTTCATTGATGTCATTACATATTGCTGATTGCCGACTGCATCATCTTTCACATTTCCCATAGTCGGGCCAATTGTATTCATATCAAGCATTGCTTTCAAGGCTCTTTCCATCCTATTATTGATTTTATTAACTTCCTTGTTAACGAAAGCCTTGATTTTGATTTGCCTTTTGCTCAATGCAAACAATGAGTCTTCAATCATTTGCATGTCATCTTTCAACTTCTTTTGGTCCTGAACTATTTTAATATACTGAGGGTCGTTTTTTGAAGTAATTTTTAATTTTTCCATCAAACTTTCCTGGTCAAAGGAAACCTGGATAAGATTTTCAAGAATTTCTCTTAATGTTTCTATGTCTTCTCCCATTGCTTGTGAAGACATGGATTCCTGCATTTCGCTTAGCTTTTGAGAAAGCTCTTTCATCTGGCTCGAAGCATTTTTTTGAGATTTTGAGGCTTTGCTGTTATTTTTTTTATTCAGTTGCTCTTTGCTGTCTTTCATTTCCTGCTCAATACTTTCTTCTTTTTCGTCGGTGTTTTGCAAATTGTTTGGCTCTTCTAATTCTTTGTTTTTTTTGTCAAGTTCATCTAATTTTTTTCTGATGTCATCAAATTCTTCATTAAGCTTTTCTTGTTCTGTTTTTAGTTTTTCGTTATCACTTAGTTTTTCCTTTGTCTCTTCCGAAAGTTTTTCCTGCTTTTCGGCTAATTTATCGAGCTTATCAATAGCTTCCTGGAGATTTTTTTCAAATTCAAGTTGCTTAAAAATTTCGAGATTTCTGTCTAATTCTTTTTCAAGATCTTCGTTATTAAGTTTCATCTTTTCAAGCATATCACCAACTTTATCCTTGTTAAATTCCTCAAGTAATTTCTCAAATTCTTTAAAAAGTTCTTTCATTTCGTCGGTCATCAATTCTTCAAAAAGTTTTTCGAGTTGCTTTTGTTTTTCTAAAATATTCTCATCGATTTTTTTGAATTGCTGTTCTTTTAACGACTTTTCAATATTTTGTTTTTTAATATTTTCAACATTTTTTGTTAATTCTTTTTGTTTGTCAAGCAAATCCTGTATTTGCTTTTTTTCCTGCCATGAAATATCTTTTTTCTCTAATAGTTTTTTGTTTAAGTCAGTAATATCTTTTTGTAATTTTTTAGAATCCTTAATAGCTTTTTCAATATTATCTTTTAGTTGTTGATTTGAATTTTCTGCATTATTTTCAATTTCTTTTAGTGTTGGAACTTTATAAATCATTTTTTGAGAACGTGATGATTTGCTGCCGTTAACAGCATCGTTGTCCCATATTTCAAAAAAGTATTCCAATTCATCGCCGGGATTTAATTCAATAGACATTAAATCAAAATAATGATAAAATTGTTGTTGATTAACTGATTTGTTTAGTGGAAGGACAGTTTTCTTTTTCGAATTTTTACGATTTAAAGAATCTGTTTTGTTTAGAAATTTATAATTAAAAGTTAATAGTTTAAAACCATAGTCATCTTTGATAAAACCTTTAAAATATAAGCGATTTTCAAAAATTGAATCTTGATATTCTTCAACTTTGATGATGGGATAAATATCAGGAATAATATTAATTGAATAAAAAAGAGAGTCTGCGTTATTTAAAAATTCGTTAGAAGTGCCGATTGAATATGTTCTGCTTTTTAAGAATTTGCCGGTAAAGTTGAAGGTATTTGATTTGTTTTGTTTTAATCTGAACAATTTATCTTTAATTCTGAAATTAATTGTTTTGGTATCTTTGGTGAAAAATTTCCAATTAATTTTTGTGCCGCAGGGAACAATTAAATCTCCTGTATTTTCAAGGGTTTCATTAGTTTTGCCTGTGTATTTCGGGTAATTTAAATCAATAGTAAAATCCAGAATTATTGGTTTTGGCAAAACATTGATTTCATAAAAATTTGATTTTATGTTATCGGCAATAAGCTGAAATTTTGTATTTTTTTGAATATTTTTAAATTCATGAGAAAAAAGAATCGTACTTGTTTTTTTTAATTTATATTGAGCATTATCAGTTTCAATGTAAGCATTTTCGGGAATTTCGTCTCCATTTATTTTTATATTGAGAATAAAATCTTCCTGTTGGATGGCTGTTAATTCTTTGTTTAATATTTCAAAAGAAAATGCTGCTTGTTTTTTGTAAAATTCATTATGATTGAGCAGTCTTGTTGTAGGTTCGGTAATCATGCTGGGAGCAGTAATCAGAATGATAATAAGAAAAAAGATTGGTGGCAAAGCATACTTTAGGTATTTGCGATTTTTTGAAAAATCAATGGCAGAAACAAAAGGAATAGGTTTTAGTTTATCAATTTTTTGATTAATACTAGCCTCAATCAGAACTTGATTTTGTGAACCGGAATTTTCAATTTCTTTAAGCTGCAAAGTGTTTAACAGCTTATCTTTTACATCTAAAAAATGTTTTCCTATTATGTCGGCAGCTTGTTTATGAGAAATGATTGTTCCGATTTTAAAAAGCTTTGACAACGGAATAAAAACAAACTTTGTGAGAATAAGAATGTTTGTAATGATGTAAACATAAAAAAGAATTGTTCGGATAAGAATTCCAAAATGAGCAAAATATTCTAAAATCGTAAGGGAAATATAAAACAATAAAAGTGTCGCTATAGCATAGATTCCGCCTTTTATAAGTTGGTTCTTATAATATTTGCGAATAAATTCATCAAGTTTTGAAATTAATATTTTATAGTTGTTTGCCAATGAATTTAATTTTATCGTTGATTAAATTATGATAATATATTTTATGCAAATTTAGAAAAAACAATAATCTTTTGAATATTAAAAATATTGAACGTAAAGCAATTTAAAATAAAGTAATATATTTGCCTTCACAAGAAATTTATTATGGATAAAAACTGGCTTGTAATTGTGAATCCAAATGCCGGAAAAAGAAAAGGAGAAAAAGATTGGCATATAATAGAGGGGTTGCTTAAAAGCAAGAACATAACGTATAAAAGTCTTTTCACACAAGATAAGCACCATGCTATAACTCTGGCAAAAGAAAACATTACTGAAGAATATAAAAATATAATTGTTGTGGGCGGTGATGGCACATTAAACGAAGTTATAAACGGAATTTTTTTGCAAGATAAATTTCCTACTACAGAAATAACTTTAGGAATGATAAACGTTGGAACCGGAAATGATTGGGGAAGAATGTACGATATTCCACTGTCTTATAAAGAAGCCATTGAAGTCATTATGAATAACAAAACATTTGTTCAGGATGCAGGTTTGGTGAAATATAATAATTTAGAAGGGAAGCAAAGCCGTTATTTTGTGAATATGGCAGGAATGGGATTTGATGCACAAGTTGCCAGAAGAACAAACAAACAAAAAGAAGAAGGTAAAGGAAATGCGTTTTCTTATTTGATAAATATTTTTGCTGCCCTGTGGAGCCATATTGATAAATATTCGGAAATTCAAATTGATAATCACAAATTTAAAGGTAAAGTTTTCAGCATGAATGTCGGGATTTGTAAATATAACGGCAACGGTATGAAACAAGCCCCTAATGCTATCCCCGATGATGGTCTTTTTGATATGACAATAATTAAAAAGCTTGGAAAGTTTAAGGTGATAAAAAATGTGAGAAATCTTTATGACGGCTCTTTTGTTAAGCTTCCCGAAGTAAACACATATCAGGGAAAGTCTATTTCGATAAACTCAAATACAAAGATTTTTCTTGAAGCAGACGGCGAATCATTAGGACACACTCCTTTTGAATTTGAGATTGTTCCTAAAAGCATAAAGGTTATTGTTAGTTGAAATTAGAAGTTCCCTTAAGTATATGTTTTTAGAAAAAAATAATGGTAAGTATTAAAAAAAATTCAGATATTTGTAAAAAAAAACAATTTTAAATATATAATTTCATGGAAGAAAAAATGAATAATATTGTGCTGATACCAACCGATTTTTCGGAGGTAGCCTCAAATGCCATAAAACAGGCTGTAAAAGTTGCTAAATTTTTAAAATTTAAAGTATATATTTTAAATGTAATTGATAAAAATGCAAAAACTTATCTAAAGAAAGAGAATTTAACTGTATCAAGTATTGATGAAAAACTTAATAAAATTGCTTCAGAAATAGTTAAAGAAAACAATGTTGAAGTTGTTACAGAATCGAGAGAAGGAAGCATTTTTACTACTATAAGCGATGTGGCAAAAGAAATAGGTGCTAACCTTATTTTCCTTGGAACACATGGAAAAGTTGGTGTACAAAAGCTAACTGGTAGTTTAGCCTTAAAGGTTATAACCAGTTCACATGTTCCTGTTATTGTTGTACAAAAAAGGGCGTTCGAGAATGTTTATACTGATATAGTGTTGCCAATAACCAGCGATGTTGGACCATGGGAAAAAACAAAATGGGCAACTTATATTGCAAACGAATTCAATGCTACGATTCATATTTTCCAACTTTCGGGAAAGAAAATCGATGATGCAGTAAAACAAATTACTGGACATTTTGAAAAGAACAAAGTTGCTTTTACCATAAAGATTGCAGATAAAACAACTAATTTTTCTAAACAAGTTGTTGATTACTCTACTTCTATAAATACTGACCTTATAATGATAATGACAAATCTCGACAAAGCGTTGACTAAATTTATTTTAGGAACTTATGATGAGCAAATTATTTTTAATATATCGCAAATTCCAACACTTTGCATAAATCCAATAAAATTTAATTGGGAAAAAATAGTTACTCAATAATTAGTCTGTAAATTTATTGATTATCCTCAGCAAACCACTCAACAAAAGAAGTAACAGTTTCGCGGAGTTTGAGATTATGTAGTTTTATGTTTGGGGGTAGTTTTTCTTTAATTATTTGTACAAATTCTAATATCAAATTTTCACAATTATCTTCTTAGTTTTTTTAAACAACTTTTTAAAAAAATATTTTCAATTTTTGAATATCTCCCTAATTCATTCAAGTAATGTTTCTTGGCTTTATGAATATATCGAAATATGTACAAGTGAAAAATTGTTAATAACTTGTTAATTAAAGCTTTAATTTTCAGGGTAACCTTTTAGTGTTTTTCGACATATATATATGTAAAGGCATGAAATTCTATTTTTTGAAAATTATTACACGAACTAAATTTTTTACTTATGCCCTCTATTATAAAACTTTTATCGGTACTTTTTATAAATTCTCTGAATAAGGTATTACTGCGTAATTTTCAAAAATTATGCAGTCTCTATTTAAACAACCGAAGCTTTAGCGTAGGTTGTCTCTCTCTCTCTCTCTCTACAAAATAAGGGATTCAAATATTTTAAAAAAATTAATCATTTTAAAGAAAAACCCCCTATTGATAATGAATATGGGGTCGCATAGACTAATAATTAACCACAAAAACTAAAAATAGGAGGAACTGCAAATGTAAAATAAATCTTTAAATCTAAAAATTACGATAGTGATGTTTTAGAAAAATAGCGAAAACTAAATTGAAAAGTTTAGATGAAAGAATTTTCTCTACACCCATATTTAATTATGTGAATACTTTTATCCCTCACTTTAAAATGTTATTAACAGTGGGCAAATAAAAGTAAAAAGATATAAAACAAATTTTATTAATTAAATTTTAGAAAAAATGAAGAAAATTATATATATTTGCTTAACAGCAATAGTTTTGTTAGCTATGAATAACAAAAATACATACTCGCAATATTGTCAGTATATCATTCCTGCAAAATATCCTGATTTGCCTGCAATAAACAATATAGATGATGTTGAAAATACTGGAAACGATGTTCGTGAATTTTATGGATATAATTACGATATGTTTATTATGACATGGGATGGTAATGCACCCGGTTTTGCTTGGGATGATGCATTAAATGGCAATACAGGAAATCTTGACATTGAAGGAGTACAGCAAGGAACTGTTACCGACCCTGATATTGTACTTTATGATGATGGGGATATGCATACACTTATAGTTTATCTTTTAGATGATGATGTGTATTATGAAACATGGGATTATGATGGTGGAGCTAATACATGGAATCTAAGCAGTGGACCTGACCCAATTACTACAGATGGAGATTGTACATGCCCTAATGTTGATGTTGATGAAGTTGGCAATACTGTAGTTGTTTGGGAAGAAAGTAATGAAATAATTGCTGTAGCTGGCGATATACAAGGCAATTTCCAAACTGAGTTAGTGGTTGCAGAAGCTCATACTCCTGATGTGGCTTTGAATTATTTGCCAAGTAATCAGACGATATGGGTGAATTTTACTTTTATTGAGAATAGTGGTAGTAATTCATATTTGTCATGGATAGGAACAGATTACCCTACTGTAGTAACAGGAGGAAATTTAGGATTAGGAGCAGCAACTTTATATACCGCCATTTTAAGTGATGGTGAGTATTTTGGGAGACCAAGAATTGCAGGTCCAATTCTTATTACCCCAATTAATTCTGCAGAATACGAAATAGTTGTAAAATACTATCAAAGTTATCGTCATTATATTCTAAGCTTTAATATGAATAATCCTAATAGCCCACAAATTGTCAACGATTATTATGCGGATTTAACTTATAACAATAATAAAGAGCCAGCTGTAAGTTATGTTGGAGACAATATAGTTGTTACATGGACTTTTGATAATGATGTTATAAGTCGCCAATTATTTTCTGACGGTACTTTACCACTACCACCAGTTAATCCGCCACCACTGGCAACAGGTTCTTATAATGTTTATTCGATTGTAAACAATAATACAGTTGGTAATCAGGGAATTTCATCAGTAGCAGGACGTTTTTCTTCAAATGTTTATGGTGAAAAAAAATTAGTTACATTTTATAATGAAGATAACTCGGAAGTAAACTACAAAATAATACCTTTTGCAAGTACGCAGTTTCGTTTAAAACCTCCCGAGATTCAAGCTGATATTTACCCAAATCCAACAAAAGATTTCATTAACATAAAAATAGACAACGAATTTGAGACTGCAAAATTGGAACTCTATAATTTGCAAGGACAAAGATTAATACAAAGAGAAATAACAACTCAAAATTTTGAATTGGATGTTTCGGAATTAAATTCTGGGATTTATAAACTTAGAATAATTACAGATAATAGTTTTGATACTAAAAGTATTGAAATATTAGAATAATAATACAACAATTTCAAGTCGCAGGGTGACTCAAAGTCACCCCGCGACTTTTCACAAATTTTTATATTATAGCAATTAAACCTTTTTTTTAAAAAACAGTCATAAATATAATATCATAATAAAAACTATAAAAAATGAAAAAACTAATCATTTTAATTTTAGCAATTATTCTAACAAACACATGTTTCTCACAGCATTACTCAAAATACACCAATCATTGGTATTTTCTAAAAAATGCCGGATTGGATTTTTCTAATTATTCTCCAATTGCTGATACAAATGGAGCAATAAATCAATGGGTTGGAGGATGGAGTTCTGTTATGTCAGATTATTACGGTAATTTATTATTTTATAGCGATGGATACTATGTTTATAATAAGAATCATCAGCAAATGCCAAATGGTTTTGGTTTAAAAGGTGGTAGTAATATTAACGGAATTATTCATGTAGGTGGAAAAAATATTATATTTCCAAAGCCTGGAGTTTCCACATTGTTTTATAATTTTCAGCCTACAGGACATATTTATAATGGAGATACAACTGCTTATTATTCTTTAATAGATATGGATGCAGATAGCGGAAAAGGAGATGTAATTTTGAAGAATATTCCTTTTATGAGCTCATCATCGAGAAAAATGGGGGTTGTAAAACATTCGAATGGGGAATGCTATTGGCTTATACTTCATAAACGACATTCCAATGCTTTTCATGCATATTCTTTTTGTGGAAATACGTATGATTCAATAATTCCGGTTATTTCAAATGTCGGGCAGTTATATGTAAATAATTTTAGATGTTTGGGTGATATTTATATAAGTCCTGATGGGAGAAAACTTGCTGTTGTTTCATATAGATTCAATTATCTTGATAGTATAAGTTTGGAATTATTTGATTTTAATACAACAACTGGTATTATTAGCAATCAGCTAATTATTCCACCCGGTAATTATGATGATTATTCAACTATTTCATTTTCTCCAAATAGTAAATTACTTTATGTTGCTAATCAATCTTCGGGAAGTTCAGTAATTTATCAATTTAATTTAGCTGCCGGTTCCGATTCAGCAATTATTAATTCCAAAACAATAATAGAATATCCCACATCAGGTAGAAATCTTGCTCAAATGCAATTAGGTTTAGATGGGAAAATATATGTTCGAAGAAATTATTATTCAACTCCTACAAACGATCAATATCTTGGAGTAATAAATAATCCAAATGCACTTGGTATGGCTTGTAATTACGATAATAATGGAATATTTCTTGGCACAGGACATTACTGTGATGGCTTGCCATTGTTTGTATCATCATATTTATTACCACCCATAGAGTTTAATTATACAAATGTATGTTTGGGAGATAGTGTAAACTTTACATTATCAGATAGTGTTAGCTCGGTTTACTGGAATTTTGGAGATAGTTCAAGTGGCAATGCAAACTATTCAAATCTTGCTACTCCAAAGCATTATTATTCTTCACCGGACAGTTATATAGTAAAAGCAATGTGTTTGCATTATGGTATGCACGATACAACAAGCCAAATTATTGTTATTTGTTTGCCACCAACAATTAACTTAGGTCAGGATACTATTATTGATAGTACAACAGTTTTGGTTTTAAATGCAGGTGCCGGCTTTTCTTCTTACCAATGGTCAACAGGTGATTCAACACAAACAATTACAATAAATGGCTCAGGTCTTAGCGTAGGTACTTTTCAATATTTTGTAGAAGTAACTGATACAAATGGCTGCAAAGGCAGTGATACTATTTTGGTTATTAATGGCACGCCGGGGATAAAAGAAATAAATCAACAAGCAGAAATCAAAATCTACCCCAATCCTTCAAAAGGAATATTTACAATAGAAACATTGGGCATCAAAGATTATATTAATGTTTCTGTTTTTAGTATTCAGGGAAAAGAAATCATTAAAGAAAATATATACAACGATAATAAAATCAAACTTGATTTAAGTAATTACCCAAAAGGAGTTTATTTTATAAAACTATGGAATAATGATTTTGTTGGAGTTGAGAAATTGATTTTAGAGTAAAGCGGTCTAATTGAAAAAACATGGTTGCTATTTTTTAAGTAATTCATTGATTAATTT
>CAYLPA010000013.1:0-29439 GCA_964385385.1 uncultured Saprospiraceae bacterium
TGAAAATAAATTAAAAAAAACTTGACAAGTACAATTTTTTAATATATTTTTGCCCATTTGGTTAAACCGTATGTTTAAACTACTTGATTAATAATTAATAAATGAAAGAAAAAGACGAAAGTACAGAAGCTAAAATTTTAAAGTCTGCACGTAAAGTATTTGTGAATAAAGGCTTTGAAGGAGCCAGGATGCAAGAAATTGCAGATGAAGCCAAAATAAACAAAGCCTTACTTCATTATTATTTCAGATCGAAGGAGAGGTTATTTGAGGCAATTTTTGAAGAAGCAATGGGAAAATTTGTTCCTAAAATCTTTGAAACCTTTGCTTCAAAAGTTGATTTTTTTATAAAAATTGAAAATTTCGTGGAAAATTATATTGATTTATTACTTGAAAATCCATTAATACCAATTTTTATACTTCAGGAAACAAATCGAAATCCTGATAGAATTGTTAATATGATTATCTCAAAGGGTGCAAATCCTCAGTTACTTCAGTTATTAGTCCAAAAGGAAATTGATTCTGGTATAATTAAACCAATTGAATCAAGACAGCTATTTGTTAACATACTTAGTATGTGTGTTTTTCCATTCGCCGGCAGACCACTAATTCAAGGAATATTATTCCAAAATGACAAGCTTGAATATGAAAAATTTCTTGTATCAAGAAAAAAGGAAGTTTCAAGTTTTATTATTAATTCAATAAAAAAATAAAGAAATGATTAAATATAAATTGATTATCGCTTTGCTGTTTTTTTCAACTATTACAATTGCACAAAAATCTGACACATTAACACTTGATTATTGTCATGATTTAGCAATAAAGAATTTTCCAATTGCGAAGAAAAAGGGATTGTTTCTTAAAAAAAATGAACTTGCAATTAAAAATATTAAGAAGAACTATCTGCCAAAATTAAATCTAAATGCTCAGGCAAGCTATCAATCGGATGTAACTTCAATTCCGTTGGATTTTTCTCAAATTAAAGTTGAAATTCCTAACCAACCAATTTCTCCATCTATCACAGCACCTGATATGCCCGAGGTTGCAAAAGACCAGTATAAAGTTAGCCTTGATATTAATCAGGTGATTTATGATGGTGGTATTACAAAGAATCAAAAGAAAATCGAAAAGATTAATTTGCTTATCAATAATCAAAATGTGGATGTTGAGCTTTATTATTTAAAAGGAAATTTAAATGTTGTTTTCTTCACACTTTTTTTACTTCAGGAAAATGAAAAGCTCATTGAAGTTGCTATTTCCGAGATTAAAACTCAATTAAAAAAAGTTGAATCAGGAATTGATAACGGGATTATTCTTAAATCAAATTCTTTTGCTATAGAAGCTGAAATATTAAAACTTGAGCAAACACAAATTGAAGTTGAAAATGGAATTTTAACTGCCTTTAAAATCCTAAATGAATATTGTGGAACTAACTTTTCAGAATCTTCGATTATTATTTTGCCGGAGCCGAAAATAGCATTATCAGCACTGGAAAATCAACGTCCTGAATTAAAATTATTTGAATTTCAAAAGCAAAAAATAACAGAAACAAAATCTTTGATTTCAACTAAAACAAAACCAAAAATGTATGGCTTTGGTCAGGTTGGTTATGGTAATCCTGCATTAAATATGTTTACTGATGAATTTGATTCCTACTATATTGTTGGAGCAAAAATATCATGGAATCTATGGAATTGGAACCATAGCAAAACTGAAAAACAAATCTTGGATATTCAAACAAATCTAATTGACAACCAAAAAGATATTTTTAGCAAAAACCTGAAAATCGCAGGAGAGAAGAGTCTCTCGGAAATTTCTATTTACGGATTGCTAATAAAAAAAGATAATGAAATAATTGAACTTCGAACAAAAATCAAAGAAACTGCTGCATCGCAATTAACAAACGGAGTAATAACATCGTCAGACTTTATAACAAAACTTAATGCTGAAACTCAAGCAATGCTAAATCTTGAATATCATAAAATACAACTTATTAAATCAAAAATTAATTATTTAACAATTACAGGAAATTTATAATTTAAAATCAGAAATATTAAATATTATGAATACTTTAAAGAAAATCACATTGCCAATTATGGCTGCAATCGTTTTATTTTCATGTTCGAATAATGATGAAAAATCCGATGCCTATGGAAATTTCGAAGCCACAGAAACAACAATTTCGTCTGAAGCTACCGGAAAGCTTTTAATATTTAATATATCAGAAGGGCAGATTTTGAAAAGGGATGAAACTGTTGGACTAGTTGACACAACTAACTTGTCATTAAAAAAAGAACAAGTTCTTGCACAACGTACTGCAATTTCAACAAAAGTTGCATCTGTTCTTTCACAAATCGAAATTCAAAACCAGCGAAAAGAAAATCTTATAAAAGACAAATCGAGAATTGAGAAAATGCTTAAAGATGAAGCTGCAACTCAAAAACAATTAGATGATATTAACGGAGCAATAAGTATAATTGAAAAAAATATTGCTTTAATTAGAACTCAAAATAGTGGAATTCTTAATGAGCTTAAGGCTTTTGACAAACAAGTAGAACAAATTGATTTGGCTCTATCGAAATGCTACCTTAAAAATCCTGTTAATGGAACCGTTCTGGTAAAATTGGCTGAGAAAAATGAAATTGTAAATATGGGCAAGCCTCTTTATCAAATTGCTAATTTAAATATAATGGAATTGAGGGTTTATGTAAGCGGTTCTCAATTAGCAAAAATAAAATTAGGACAAAAAGTTGATGTTTTAATTGATGAAACTGAAGATGAAAATCGGAAACTTGAAGGTAAAATAATTTGGATTTCAGCAAATGCCGAATTTACACCAAAAGTTATTCAAACAAAAGAAGAAAGAGTGAATATGGTTTATGCTGTTAAAGTAGGTGTAAAAAATCATGGAGCATTGAAAATTGGAATGCCGGGGGAGGTTATTTTTAGTAAGCAGTAGGCAATAGGCAAGTACAGTAGGCAAGTATGCAGTAGGCAAGTATGCAGTAGGCAATGGGCAATAGGAAATTTAAAAAAGACAATCAATGAATTAAGTACAATATCTAAACTAAAAAATTATGGATTTTAAGGATTTAACGGTTTATAAAAAAGCATTTAAGTTGGCTATGGATATTTTTGAAATTACCAAATCTTTTCCAAAGGAAGAAAAATATTCACTAACTAATCAAATCAGGAGGTCATCACGTTCTGTTTGTGCAAACATTGCCGAAGCATACAGAAAAAGATTATATCCTAAGCACTTTGTAAGTAAAACAACTGACTCTGACAGTGAAAACAGCGAAACTCAAGTTTGGTTGGATTTTTCAGCAAATTGTAACTACATAAATCAAAACACTTTTACTAGACTTAATGAAAACTCAATGGAAGTAGGAAAAATGCTGAATCATATGATTTTTAATTCAGAAAAATATAGAATAAAAGGAGACAAGGTAATAGATTAGAACACTTTGCCTACTGTCTATTGCCTATTTATTGAAAATATAGAATAAGCATCAAGAAACGATAAATTTACAAATGCTCAAAATTAATAACATATCAAAATCATACAACAAAGTTCAGGCTTTAAATAACATCTCATTTAAAGTTGACAAAGCTGAGTTATTTGGATTAATTGGTCCTGACGGAGCAGGAAAAACAACTTTGCTAAGAATTCTGACAACTTTACTTTTACCTGATAGCGGAACTGCAACTCTTAACAATCATGATGTTGTTAAAGATTATAAGAAGCTTCGAAATATTATTGGTTATATGCCTGGACGATTTTCTCTTTATCAGGATTTAAGTGTTGAAGAAAATCTTAAGTTTTTCGCAACAGTTTTCGGAACAACAATTGAAGAAAACTACGATTTAATTAAAGATATATATTCACAGATTGAACCATTTAAAAAAAGATTAGCCGGAAAACTTTCCGGAGGAATGAAACAAAAATTGGCATTATCCTGTGCATTGATTCACAAACCTAAAATACTTGTCCTTGACGAACCAACAACAGGTGTTGATGCAGTTTCGAGAAAAGAGTTTTGGGAAATGCTTAAAAACCTAAAAAAGAATAATATTACAATTATAGTTTCTACTCCATATATGGATGAAGCAAGTTTGTGCGACAGAGTTGCTTTAATGCAAAATGGTGAAATTCTTTCAATTGACACACCTGAAAATATTATTGCAGGTTTTGAAAAAGAAATTCTGGAAATTCGCTCAGATAATTTATACAAACTAACTCAAGACCTTAGGAAGTTCGAAAACACAGATTCTGTTTTCCCTTTTGGTCAAAGTTTGCACTATACCGATAAGAACAAAGATTTTGATTTGAATTCAATATTGCAATATCTGGAAAACAAGGGTCACAAAAATATTATTATTAACCATACAAAAGCAAACATAGAAGACTGTTTTATGAGGCTGATGTCATCAAAAGAAAATGAATAAAGAACACGAAATAATAAGAGTTGAAAACCTGGTTAAGAAATTTGGGAATTTCATTGCTAATGATAATCTCAATTTTAGTGTTTACCAAGGAGAGATTTTTGGATTCCTTGGGGCAAATGGGGCAGGAAAAACAACAGCAATGAGAATATTGTGTGGGCTTTCAAAACCGACATCAGGAATTATAAATGTTGCCGGATTTGATGTTTATAAAGAAACTGAAAAAATAAAGAAAAACATCGGCTATATGAGCCAGAAGTTTTCACTATATGAAAATCTGACAATAACTGAAAACATAAGGTTTTATGCTGGAATTTATGGAATGTCAAAAAAACAGATTAAAGAAAAAACTGAAAAGGTTTTAAAACGATTAGACTTTTATGATTCAAAAGATAAGCTGATTTCATCTCTACCACTAGGTTGGAAACAAAAGTTGGCTTTTTCAATTGCAATTTTTCATGAACCGAAAATTGTTTTTCTGGATGAACCAACTGGTGGTGTTGATCCAATAACAAGACGGCAATTTTGGGACATGATTTATGAAACAGCAAATGATGGAATAACGGTTTTTGTTACTACGCATTATATGGACGAAGCAGAATATTGCGACCGAGTTACAATTATGGTTGATGGTAGAATTGATGCCCTGGATACACCGGAAAATTTAAAGAAAAAATATAAGGCAGAAAATATGGATGAAGTTTTTGTGAAGTTGGCGAGGGGAAAACAAGTACATAGTAAATAGACTGTTAGATATTAGAAAAGAAATATATAATTATAAATAACTATAATCATGCATAAATTTAAAGATTTAAAAGTTTGGCAAAGATCAATAGAACTTACAATAAGGATTTATTCTGTAACTGAAAAGTATCCAAAACATGAGCAATTCGGATTGACACTTCAAACAAGAAAAAGTGCCTATTCAATGCCTATGAACATTTCTGAAGGCTGTGGAAGGCGAAGTGATAAGGAATTTGTGAGATTTTTAGATATTGCTTTAGGTTCGGGCTTTGAACTTGAGACTCAGCTTATAATTGCTAATAGACTAAAATATATTTCTAATATTGAATTTAGTGAACTAAACAATGAAACTCAAGAAATTCAAAAAATGCTTTCTGGTTTAATGAAAAAATATACCGTCATCTAACTACTAATAATCTAACGACTAACAATCTAAAAAAATGAAACGATTCATCGGATTTGTAAAAAAAGAATTCTATCACATATTCCGGGATAGCCGAACAATGTTGATTTTGTTTGCTATGCCCATTGCTCAAATCCTGATTTTTGGTTTTGTTGTTACAAATGAAATTAAAGATGCAAATATTGCAATTCTTGACCATTCTAATGATTATATTACTGAAGAAATAACTAATAAAATTCTTTCCTCAGGTTATTTCAGGAATGTAAAAAATCTAAAAAGTACTGATGAAATTGATGAAATTTTCAAAAGTGGAAAAGCAAAAGAAGTTATTGTTTTTGAACAGGATTTTGCCAAAAAACTATTAAAAACCGGAAAAGCAAACGTGCAGGTAATTGCTGATGCATCTGATGCAAATTCTGCAAATATGGTTGTGAATTATACAACAGCAATAATTCGAAATTATTCACAATCAATAACAATAAACCAAACCGTTCCTTTGCAAATAATTTCTGAACCAAGAATGATGTACAACGAAAGTTTAAAAGGAGTTTATATGTTTGTACCCGGAACAATTGCTTTAATTTTAATGTTGGTTTCAGCAATGATGACGTCAATTTCAATAACCCGTGAAAAAGAAATGGGAACAATGGAAGTACTTCTGGTTTCTCCTTTAAAACCAATTCAAATAATACTCGGAAAAGTTACACCATATCTTGGACTTTCTTTTATTAATGCAGTTTCTATTATATTGCTTGGAAAGTTCGTGTTTGGTGTTCCTATTCACGGCAGTGTTATATTATTGCTTTTTGTTAGCATACTATTTATTATTATGGCTCTTTCGCTGGGAATATTTATTTCTACAGCAGCAAAAAGTCAACAAACGGCAATGTTTATTTCAATGTTTGCTCTACTGCTTCCAACAATATTACTTTCAGGATTTATTTTCCCTATAGAAAATATGCCAAAAGTCCTTCAATGGTTAGCTCATTGTATGCCACCAAAATATTTCATCACTGCCATTAAAAACATTATGCTAAAGGGAACCGGAATTTTTTATATCTGGAAAGAAATATTATTTATCGGTGGATTGACAGTGATTTTTATTGCTTTAAGTCTTAAAAAATTTAAGGTGAGATTAGAGTAGCAATTTAATTTTTAGAGTTTAATTTTTTTAACAACAAACAAAAGAACCAGTGCATAATTTATAAAATGAAGACATTATTTTACATAATTCAAAAAGAGTTTATTCAGATTTTTAGGGATAAAACAATTCTTCCTATACTTTTTATTTTGCCTATTGTTCAGCTTATTATTTTAGTATATGCTGCAAATCTTGAAATGCAGCATATAAAAATGCATATTGTTGATAAAGATCTTTCTTCAACTTCAAGGCAACTATGCAGCAAATTTGAAGCTTCACCGTTTTTTCATATAAAAGAGCAGTCATTTTCAATAGAATATGCAGAAAAAGAATTAAAAGAAGATGCTGTTGACGTAATTTTGCATATTCCCAAAGGATTTGAAAAAGATTTATTAAAAAACAAAAAATCTAAACTCCAGCTATTAATTAATGCAATAAATGGCACAACCGCAGGGCTGATAAATGTTTACTCAACTTCTGTGATTATTGACTTCAACAAAGATGTTGTTATTGATTGGTTAGGAATTCCAAATAAAGAAAAATTGGGAGGAATAAATGTAATAAGTTCTTTTTGGTATAATTCTGAGTTAAATTATAAAATTTATATGCTCCCGGGAATTCTCGTAATTTTAGTTACAATAATTGGTATGTTTCTGACTGCCTTGAATATTGTTCGGGAAAAAGAAATGGGTACAATTGAACAAATTAATGTTACACCTATAAAAAAGTATCAATTCATAATCGGAAAATTAATTCCTTTTTGGCTTATCGGACTTTTCGAGTTTTTCTTTGGTTTATTAATTGGAGTTATATTATTTAATGTTCCTGTTGTTGGAAGTTTATGGTTGTTGCTGGGAATTACTTGTGTATATTTATTTGTTGTTTTGGGCTTGGGATTGTTATTATCAACAATTTCGCAAACTCAGCAACAAGTAATGTTTATTGCTTTCTTTTTTATGCTAGTTTTTATTTTGATGAGTGGGATATTTACCCCCACCGAAAGCATGCCTGATTGGGCTCAGAAAGTGAATATCATAAATCCGTTCACATATTTTATAAGAGCATTAAGAATGATACTTTTGAAAGGCTCTGACTTCTTTGATATTTTAAAAGATTTTATTGCTTTGAGTATTTATGCTGTTGTTACAATAATCATGTCGGTTTGGATGTATCGAAAAAGAGCATAATCTGGAATTTTTAATGCTCGAGCAATTTTTAATCAGCTCTTAAATCGTATTAATTTTCTTTTAAAATAAACTCTCCTTATCCAATATGGTAAAATAATTGCTCCAATAAAAAGGTATGGATAATAACTTATTATTCGCCAAATGATAGCTAAGGCTGGACTTAGTCCGGGAAGAATGAATTCGCCAAGAAAATCAGAAAATATAAATTCTGCAACACCGCTGCTACCTGGCGTTGGACTTATTAGTAAAATTACCCACATTATTAACTGGCGTGCATAAATAAGAAAATGGTCGTTAACAGAAATAAATGCTAAAATTATACAATTCACAACCCAAAATCTTGCTGTCCATGAAAATAGAGTTGCAAAATATGCCTTCATCCAAAAAACAAAAGATTTTCCTTTCATTTCTTTTGAAGTAACAATTATTTCATCGCCGGTTTTTCCAGCTTTTTCTCTCCATTTTCTTAAAATAGGAAGTTTAAATATTTTTAATAAAATCCATTTAAAACCTCTGGGATTTATAAAAACACCATAAACAATAATTGATGTTAAAACTAAAATAAATAAATATCCAATAAGAAATATGCCTTTGATGCCGAAATTTGTATTAAACAAAGCAAACTCGGCATTAGTGAAAAATAAATTTTGGGTTCCAACAAAAATAAAAACTAATGGTACCATAATAATATAAAACATTTCATCTAACAAAGATGTAATCAATACAATAGCAGTGGATTTGCCCATATTAATTCCTTCTTTGTTAATAATAAACAAAGCAACAACAGACCCACCAACAACAGAAGGTGTTACCGATGAAGCAAATTCCCAAAGCATAATAACATCAAAACTTTTTCGCCAGCTAAGTTCTTTATCAGTTAACAAACGGATTCTGTACATATAAGAAATATCTCTTACTCCCATTAATATTATTGATAGAAAAATCCAGAAATATGATTGCCACACCCAGTTAATTTGTAGAAATGTTTCTTTATCAAAGTTTCTGTAAAGCAAATATGAAGCAACTCCAAAACCAATAATTACAGGAATAATTACTTTCCTGAATTTGAATAAAGATAATATGCTTCGGTGTTGGCTTTTCATTTATTGCTTTCAAATTTAAATTGTTAACAAAAATAATCTAACTAATTTAATTAATAAATAATTATGTGCTTAAAATAATAACAAATGTAATGTTTTTGATGGAATAGAAATTCAGCTACTTACAAATAAATGTAAAATTAATTCGGTCATATTGACTGCTCAATATCAGGCAATAGTGACAATGCGGCATGAGAATATTTAATTAAATGCGAATTTTCGTGCTGGTATAAAAATTGACAATCGTTTTTCAGAAAAAACAATATTTAAAATAAAAAATTATGGAGGATTTAAAAATGAACTTAATAAGATGGAATAACCCCGCAAGATTATCAAACATTTTTGATGATTATTTTGAAAATGGAAATTTATATAATAACAATCACAAAAAAAGTTGTGGATGTGTTCCTGCTGCAAACATTATAGAAGAAAAAGATGCTTTTGAAGTTGATATTGCTGTACCAGGGATGAATAAAAAAGATTTTAAAATTAATCTTGAAAAGGATTTGTTAACAATTTCAATTGAAAAGGAAAAAGAAGAAAAAGAAGAAAACAAAAATTTTACAAGAAGAGAATTTGTTTACAGTGCTTTCAGTCGTTCTTTTACTTTACCTGAAACTATTGAAACTGAAAAAATTAATGCAGAATATGAAAACGGAATTCTTAAAATCAAATTACCAAAGAAAGCCGAAGCAAAATTGAAGCTAAATAAAGAGATAAAAATTTCCTAACCTGAAATTAATAACAAAAGGGAGGCATTAGAAAATGTCCCCTTTTTTTATGTTAAGGGGACTTCTAATAATTCCTTTCTTTCAAGAAACAAATATAATGAATAAGATGTTAGGCACAAATTTTTCTTAATAGCCTAAGCTATTTAGAAAAATTTTAACGAAGCAGATTGTTTATAATATTTGTTCCTATAGGGTTTTCAGAGTTTTCCATATACTTCTTCAAATTTTCTTACATTATCTCAATAGTGCTTCAAAAATTTTCATTGTCTATGAAAAACTCTGAAAATCTTGATGTGAAGTAATTATTAGAAGACACCTTTAATAATTACTTTTGCATAAAAGAAAAAACAATGTTGAAAAATAATAAAAGAATTTTTTTATTGATTTCTGTATTAGTTCTGATTCTTTCAATGTCTTCATGCAAGATTTTGCAAAGACCAAAAAAGGTTCAAGAAAAAACAGAATTTATCTCAGAAAAAGATTTCTATAAGAAGTATTCAGAAATATTTGCTTATAGACTTAATGGTACTGAGAATAAGAAATTAATTACAACAATTTCGGGATGGCTTGGAGTTCCTTATAAATATGGTGGTTGCGATAAAAATGGAACAGATTGTTCGTGTTTGGTGAAAATGATTTATCAAGATGTTTATGGAATTGATTTAAACAGACGTTCGATTGATATTTTGAAAAGCAGTATTAAAGTTGAAAGAAAAAATATTCTTGAAGGAGATTTAGTTTTTTTCAAAACTTCAAAAAACAAATATTCACATGTAGGCATTTATATTTCAAATAATAAATTTGTGCATTCTACAACCCAGAAAGGAGTGATTATTTCAGACTTGGATGAACCATATTGGTCAAAATCATATTTCTCGGCAGCACGAATAAAAAATTAAAATATTTCTTCTGATGAGTTTGCCATAATTTAGAAATGAATTTATAAAAAAGCGGGAAACGGGGTTCGAACCCGCGACCCTCAGCTTGGGAAGCTGATGCTCTACCGCTGAGCTACTCCCGCATATTTTACAAAAACAAAACTCATAAAAATTTGTTAAATAATTAGTTTATTATTTAAAATTCTTATTCAAGCCTTTCAATTAGTTGTTTGAATTCTTTTGTCTGTCTGATGGCTGAAAATTCAATGTCTTCATTCAATCTTTGTGAATCTTCAAAGCCATTATCAATTGCAAAATTTAGATTTTCAAAAGTCTTTTGTTTGTTTCCCTGTTTATTATAAATGGTTGCTTTTAGGTAGTAAATTTCAGAGTTAGTTGGGTCAACCATTTGATAGATTTGGAGAAATTTCTTTGCATTTGCAAAATCATTTATCTTAACAGTTTTGTCGGAATACATATAAGCAATAAGACTTAAATAGCTTTTTACTCTCTCGTAAACTAAACTTTGTTTGGGATTTTTATTAATTTTTATGAATTTGTTTATTTGATTAATTTCATTTTTCCACCATTTAGTATTTTGTGTTTGAAATGCCTGACTGTATTTTTGTTGCAAACCGGTTTCTAAACTGAAATTATTATTTTGATTTTGTTTTGCGTTTAAATATTTTTCAGAAGTTTCAATATTAACAATTCTTGATTCGTATTTTGTAATATTTGTTAATCCGTCGAGAAAATTAATTGCTTTTTTGTTGTAATCATATTCTTCGATTATTTGTTTATTATCGGAAGCATTTTTTATTTTCACATCAAGAAATTCTTTCACTTTATCAATTAGAGAATAATCAATTATTTTGAAAGTATTTTTCATGGAATTCAGTTCCAACCATTGAAAAGCTTCTTCCATTGTTTCTTTTTTGGGCCATTCGTGCTTACCATCGAAAACACAAATATTATTTTTAATGTTCAAAGAACTTAGTTGCTGTTCTACATTAAGAATTTCGAGATAATTAAAATCTTTGTTTCCAACCATTGCCATAAAATGGAAGTTTTTATTGGCAAAATTGGGATTAGAAGGCAATCCTGCTCCGCAGGCAATAACTCCTGCAATTCCTCCCTGATTTATTGCAATTGAACCGGCAACTCTTGCACCACCCGAAAACCCCATCGTGTAAACTTGTCGTGAATCAATTGAAAATCGTATGCTGCATTCACCTAATAATGTTGAAGTAATATTATTTGAGACTTCCGGCGAAAGACCATTCTTCGAATTGTTTGATGCAATGAGAATATAGCCATATTTTTCTGCAAGGTCTTTATAAAGTTCGACAGGCATTTTGCCTCGGGCATGAGAATCAAAAATATAAATTGCCGGGAATTTTTTATCAATGGAATAAATCTTTGGCAAATAGAGTGAAAAAGAATAAGCTGAATTTTGTTTGCATTTGATGTCTTCAATTAAAATTCCTGTTTGAAAGGATTCCTGAGTACTTTCTTCCTTTGGCTGCTGTTGCTCTTGATGTTTGTTTTTTTGATTTGATGAGCAGCCTATAATTGTAAAAATTAATAGAGCATTAATTATAATTTTAAAAATAGAATTCATTTTAATTTATTTATTTGTCAAAATTAATGGATATTTGAATAATATCAAAGAATAGGATTTTTATTTAATGCCAAGACTAAATAAATGGATAAACTAAGAATTTTAATAATCCATTTTAAATTCAATTAAATAAATTATTTGATAAGCCATTAATCATTATTATCTTTGCTTAAAATTTGAAATATTATGATTAAATCAATGACCGGCTATGGTAAAGCCCAATGCGACACTCCTAATAAAAAAATTACCATAGAAATTAAATCTTTAAACAGTAAACAAATTGATATTAACACAAAGATTCCTTATGTTTATAATGAAAAAGATATTGAAATCAGAACTTTATTATCACAAAAACTGCAAAGGGGTAAAGTTGTAATTTCAATAATTGAAGAAAAAACCGGAAAAGAATCTAACTATAGCTTGAATAAAGAACTGGCAAAAAAATATTATAGCGAACTGAAATCTCTTGCTTCAGAGATTAATGAAAAAGCTGAAACAGACTATTTATCAATGATTACTCATTTCCCCGAAGTTCTTCAACAAGAAAAAGAAGAACTTGATAAAAATGAATGGATGCAAATTCAAAATTGCATTAATGAAGCAATTGAGGAGCTTGACAAATTTAGAATGGTTGAAGGGAAATCATTAGAAAAAGATTTTATCGAAAGAATTGTTTTAATAAAAAAACTTCTATCAGAAGTTGATAATTACGAAGGTGAAAGAATAGTTAATTTAAAAAAACGCTTCAGAAAAAATTTAACAAATTTTTTAGAAGAAAATAAAATTGACGAAAGCAGATTTGAACAGGAAGTTTTATATTATATAGAAAAAATTGATGTAACAGAAGAAAAAATACGTCTTTCAAAACATCTGGATTATTTTATTGAAACAATTAACGAATCTGTTTCACAAGGGAAAAAATTAAATTTCATTTCTCAGGAAATTGGCAGAGAAATCAATACCCTTGGTTCAAAAGCTAATGATGTTGATATTCAAAAAATTGTTGTTCAGATGAAAGACGAACTGGAAAAAATCAAAGAACAATTAATGAACATTCTTTAAAAATGCAAGGCAAGCTAATAATAATTTCAGCTCCATCGGGAGCCGGCAAAACAACAATAGTTAATCAATTGCTGAACAATAATGAAAAACTGGAATTTTCAATTTCAGCTTGCAGTCGTCCAAAAAGAGATAAAGAAATACAAGGAAAAGATTACTATTTTCTAAGTGTTGAACAATTTAAAAACAAAATCGCTCGTAATGAATTTGTTGAATGGGAAGAAGTTTATCCAAATCAGTTTTATGGAACTCTAAAATCCGAAATTCAAAGAATATGGGAAAAGGGAAATACTGTTATATTTGATGTTGATGTTATTGGAGGATTAAATCTTAAAAAACAGTTTGGCAAAAAAGCTCTTTCAATATTTATTATGCCACCTTCAATTGATGAGCTTGAAAATAGGCTAAAAAAACGTTCATCTGAAAATGATGTCAGTCTTAATGAAAGATTGTCCAAAGCAAAATATGAATTAACTTTTGCCGATAAATTTGATGAAATTATTCTTAACGAAGATTTAAAAACTGCTGTGAATCTTACAGATAAAATTGTTAATGATTTCATAATCAAAAAATAATTTCAATAATATTTTTAATCCAAATTTATTTCCTTATGTATTTTAGATTTTTGTAATTTTAATTTTTAATATTACCAATTATTATTAAAATCTAATTTATGGTTCCAAATTCTTATGCAATAGTTACAGGAGCATCTGGTGGGATTGGTTTTGAGTTATCAAAATTATTAGCAAAAGACCATTCTAACCTAATTCTTGTAGCAAGAAATATTGAAAAACTTAATGAAATAAAAGCAAAACTTGAAAATGAGTTTTCTGTTTCAGTATTTACTATTAAAAAAGATTTATCTGTTTCAGGAGTTTCCAAGGAATTATTTGATGAAATAAAAAGCATGAATGTTAAGGTCAGCATTTTAATAAATAATGCAGGATTTGGTGATTTTGAAAGTTTCGCTGAGAGCAAGATTGATAAGCAGCTTCGGATGATGCAGTTAAATATTATCACTTTAACCGAGTTGACAAGATTATTTTTGCCCGAATTAATAAACCAAAAAGAAGGCAAAATACTTAATCTTGCATCAATTGCATCATTTATGCCAGGACCCATGATGTCGGTTTACTATGCTTCAAAAGCTTATGTTTTGTCATTCACAGAATCAATTTCTAATGAACTAAGGGGAAGTGGAGTTACGGTAACAGCTCTTTGTCCGGGACCAACAAAAACCAAATTTTTTGATACTGCCGAAGTTGATAATCCTAAATTTGTAAAGTTGTTAAAAACTGCTGAACCATCTTCGGTTGCGAGATATGGTTATCATGCTATGAATAAAGGAAAAGTTATAGCAATACCGGGAATTGTTAATAAAATAATAATTTTTTCTGTGCGATTTACTCCTCGAAAACTCATTAGATATATAACAGGAAAACTTGCTAAAAATCAAAACTAATAAGTATGACAGTAAATAATAAAAGCATAGGTTTGTTTTTCGGTTCATTCAATCCGATTCACTCAGGTCATATGATTATTGCAAATTATATGCTCGAATTTACTGCTCTTAATGAAATTTGGTTTGTTGTTTCTCCACAAAATCCTTTGAAAGAAAGGAAAACTTTGCTTGCAGATTATCACCGACTTGAGATGGTAAATATTGCTATCGAGAACAATACCCAAATGAAATCCTGCAACATTGAATTCAAACTTTCAAAACCTTCATACACAATTGACACACTAACATTTCTAAAAGAAAAATATCCTAAAAAAGATTTTGTGCTAATTATGGGTGCTGATAGTTTAGAAAGTTTAAGAAAGTGGAAAAATTTCCGGCAGCTTTTAGAATTTTATGAAATATATGTTTATCCTCGTCCCGGCTCTGAGGGTGGCGAATTTATTTCTAATCAAAAAGTAACGAAAGTTAATTCGCCCTTGATAGAAATTTCGTCGAGTTTCATTAGGAAAGCAATAAAAGAAAAGAAAAATATCGATTATTTTTTACCCGAAAAGGTTTATGAATATATTAAGGAAATGCATTTTTATGAAACACCCAGCTTGACTAAGCAGTAAAAAATTGCAATTTCCTGTTCGCTAAAACAAGATAAAAATTCAGAAACAATTTTTTACCAAATAAATAATTATTATATTTGCTGTATCATTATGTTTTATATAAACAAATGAATATGGATTTATAGGTCTTTTGGATATGAAAATATAATGGTAAGATATACTGAATTTCGTATATTTGAGCGTTAGCGTTCATTGAGAAAACACAGAAAAACTAACTTTAAATATAGCATTAATATTTAAAATTTATGAAAAATGAAAAATAAAAAAGGTATTTTGATTTACTCATTATTTATAGTGGGATTTACATTATTTCTTACAAATAGTTGTGAAAAGGATGACGAGTTGCCAGTGTTAACAACAACAGCAATTCTCAGTTCATCACAAACACAAGCAGTTTGTGGAGGCGACATTACTTCCGCCGGCAGTTCATCCGTAACGGCCCGTGGCGTTTGCTGGAGTACAAATTCAGACCCCACTATAGCCAATAATAAAACCAATGATGGTACTGGTACAGGAAGTTTTGAAAGTACTATTACCGGCTTAACAGCAAAAACCAACTATTACATAAGAGCATACGCTACTAATAGCGCCGGAACAAGCTATGGCAATCAAATAAATTTAACTACATCTGGAGTGATTGCGATTGGTGAAAGTTATCAGGGAGGTATAATTGCTTATATTTTTCAGTCGGGAGATTGGGGCTATATTGCCGGAGAAATTCATGGAATAATTGTTTCTAACACAGACTCTTCTGCTATATGGGGCTGTTATGGGACAGAAATAAATGGTGCTGATGAAACTGATTTAGGAAAGGGATTACAAAATACCAATGAAATATTAGCAGGTTGTCAAACTCCCGGGATTGCTGCGGATTTGGCATCAAGCATAAGTGGCTGGTTTTTGCCAAGTTATTATGAGCTATATTTACTTTACCAAAACAAAACTGCTATTAGCGGATTTTCACCCCCTTATTGGAGCTCTACAGAAGAAGATGCTAACAAGGCTTGGGCTATTTGTTCCTCTGGTGGTGTACTTCTGATAGATAAAAATTTAGTGGTTGATTTTAGAGCAATTAAGTATTTTTAATACAGGCAAATAGCCAGCAGTAATCGTTATCGGAAATAAAAAAACTACAATCATTATTATTTTATACTAAATGAAAAAAATTATTGGAATATTTATTTTTGTATCATTAGTTTCTTGTGTAACTACTAAATATGATTTAAAAACAGATTTGAAAATTGAAACATTGTCAATCTGTGTGAATTATAGTGATTTAGTTCCCAATAATATCAGGTATAGATTTGATGAAATAGCATATAATTTTGTTAACGAATATAATAAGACGCAACACGAATTCAAACTATCTTTATGTGATGATTCAACAAACAGTGCATTAAATATATATATAAGAAATACGATTCTTGTAACTACAGGTCGCCAAATATATTCAACTATTGTTTCAGTTTGTGGATTGTCTTTACCTTTTATAATGATTGCTGCAGAATGTCCATTTATTGTACTTTTCTATACTTTTCCAAATGATGTTACTTATGTAAGTCTTAAACTAACACCTGATTTATCACCTTTTAACAAAGTTTATTATAGGCATTTTGAAAACTCCGGATATCTTAGAAATCAAAAAAAACAAATATTTAAACATGGAATTGAATTTAATAGATTTTTAAATAAGGAATTAGAAAAGATAGAAAAGCAATATAGACATAACAAAGAAGTAGAGATGTTGCACAACATCTCTACTAAATCAAAACAAAATTGATTTTATGATTTTTGCTTATTAAATTATATTTGAAACGATGACCAAATTTAGCCCTGAAAAAAGAAAGTATTATAAAATCGGAGTTTCCGGATATATTGGAGCAGGGAATAATATTAATGTTTTTACAAGAAGACCAAAACCATCGTTTTCGAAGCTGAAACAAATTTATGGTGAACATCTTGAAGATTTCAAAGTAAATGACTCTACACATAAAGATAGAAAGAAAATCTCAAATGAACTTAGGGAGAAGATAAAAGCAAATGCTCGGAAAGATTATAAAAGGTTCATAAGAAATCAAATAATTATTGCTTTGATTAGTTTAATAATTGTGTTTCTTATGATATTAATAGTATGGAAAATTATTCTTTATTTCTATTCGGACTTGAAGTAAAAACTTTGCATTCAATATTTCTTAGGACAAAATACCCCAGAACCTTACAATTTCCTCTTCACTTCAATTTTTTCGTAACCTTCAATAATATCTTTTACTTTAATATCATTAAAGTTTTCGATATTCAAACCACACTCAAAACCTTTTGAGACATCTTTAACGTCATCTTTAAAACGTTTAAGAGAACCAAGATTGCCGGAGTAAATAACAATTCCATCACGAATAAGATGAATTTTAGTGTTTCGTGAAATTAAAGATAAAGCAAGATTACCAAAAGAATTATTCTTGCTTTTAATGGATATAATTTCACCTAATAAAAAAGAAAGCATCTAACAATGAGTAAATTTCTTACCAAGTAGTTCAAGGTGAGTTGATACTTTCCTTCAAACATCATCATTTCAACATTTCCCGAAATTCACAACCCATATTTATTATAAAACTTACCTTTGCAAAAATTCCATTATGGAAACTTTTGATGCTTTAAATCTCACAAAACCTTTGCAAAATGCAATTGCTGATTTAGGATTTGATAAACCAACTCCAATACAGAAAGAAGCTTGTCCGGTTATCCTATCCGGTAAAGATATGGTTGGAATTGCTCAGACAGGTACCGGGAAAACAATTGCTTATTTGCTTCCAATTTTAAAGGATTTAAAATTTTCGAAACAGATAAATCCAAGAGTTCTGATTTTAGTTCCAACTCGTGAATTAGTATTGCAATTGGTTAAAGATATCAACAAGCTTACAAAATATATGAGTATTCGGGCTTTAGGCGTTTATGGAGGAACAAATATAAACACTCAAAAAAAAGCTGTAGCTCAAGGTTGCGATATTCTGGTTGCAACTCCCGGGCGTTTATATGATTTAGCTGTAACAGGAATTTTACAACTGAATGGAATTAAAAAGCTGGTAATTGATGAGGTTGATATTATGCTTGACCTTGGATTTCGTCCACAACTAACAAATATTTTTGACCTTCTTAAAGAACGCAGGCAAAACCTAATGTTTTCAGCAACTATGACTGAAGAAGTGGATGCTTTAATTGATGAATTTTTTATAGTTCCGGCAAAAATTTCAATTGCTGTTAGTGGAACTCCTTTAGAAAACATTGAACAAAAATGCTATCCAGTAAAGAATTTCTACACCAAAGTAAATTTGCTGAGCCACTTATTGGAAAACAAGGAGGAATTTAGCAAAGCCTTGGTTTTTGTTTCAAGTAAGAAAAATGCGGATAAACTTTTCGAAGCTATTGAAGAAAAGTATGGAACCGAAAGCTGCATAATACATTCTAATAAATCTCAAAACTATAGAATACGTTCGATTGAACAATTTGACGAAGGTGTCAATAGAATTTTAGTTACCACAGATATAATGGCTCGTGGGCTGGATTTGGAAAAAATTTCCCATGTAATCAATATAGACACTCCAACTTTCCCTGAAAATTATATGCACAGAATTGGCAGGACAGGAAGAGCAGAACAAGCTGGGAAAACTATCTTGTTTTATACAGAAAAAGAAGAAGAAGCAAAAGCAAGAATTGAAAAATTGATGGATTATAAGATTCCAATTGTTGAATTTCCTGAAGAAGTTCCAATCTCCAAAGAACTTATTGCAGAAGAGCTTCCCAAAATGCCTGAAATTAAAAATCCACATAAAAAATCAACAGAGAAACGTGGAGCCGCATTTCACGAGAAGAAAGAAAAAAACCTAAAAATAAATCAAGGTGGTTCTTATCTCAGAAAAGGTAAAAAGTATAAAAAGCCTAAAACAAGAGGTGATAAAAAAGCAAATCTTCGAAATAAAAAAAAATAGATTAACTTTGAAAATCGAAATTACTCAAAACTAAAATTGATTATCATGGCAAAATCACAAGACGCAAAGAAAGCAGTAAAAAAAGCACCGGCAAAAACAGCAAAAGAAAAAAAAGCAGAAAAAAGAGAAAAGAAAGCTAAAAAGCTTATTTCTTAATTCATAATTTTTACTATTTCGAAATCAACGAGTGCACCCGAATAATTTGTAATTCTAAAATTACAGGTTTTTTGCATATAATAAAACCATCGTTTTCGAAGCTGAAACAAATTTATGGTGAACATCTTGAAGATTTCAGGGCAAATGACTCTACAGAAAATAATAGAAAGAAAATCTCAAATGAACTTAGGGAGAAGATAAAAGTAAATGCTCGAAAAGATTATAAAAAGTTCATAAGGAGTCAAATAATTATTGCCTCAATTAGTTTAATAATTGTGTTTCTTATGATATTATTAGTATGGAAAATTATTCTTTATTTCTATCCGGGCTTGAAGTAAATACCTTGTATTCAATATTTCTTAGGACAATATCCCCCAGAACCTTACAATTTTCTCTTCACTTCAATTTCTTCGTAACCTTCAATAATATCTTTTTCTTTAATATCATTAAAGTTTTCGATATTCAAACCACACTCAAAACCTTTTGAGACATCTTTAACGTCATCTTTAAAACGTTTAAGAGAGCCAAGATTTCCTGTGTAGATAACAATTCCATCACGAATAAGATGAATTTTAGTGTTTCGTGAAATTTTACCGTCGAGCACCATGCAACCTGCAATGGTTCCAACTTTAGTAATTTTGAAAATTTCTCTTATTTCAACATTGCACAAAACTTTTTCTTCAATATCCGGTGAAAGCATACCTTCTATAGCAGATTTAATTTCTTCTATTGCTTGGTAGATAACAGAATAAAGTCGAATATCAATTTGTTCTTGTTGGGCAAGTTTACGAGCACTAACTGATGGCCTTACCTGAAATCCTATAACAACAGCATTAGAAGCAGAAGCAAGCAGAACATCGCCTTCGGTAATTTGTCCAACAGCTTTATGAATAACATTAACCTGTACTTCATCAGTGCTTAAATTTATCAAAGAATCGGAAAGAGCTTCAACAGAACCATCAACATCACCTTTAATAATAACATTCAATTCTTTAAAATCTCCGATAGCAATACGTCTGCCGATTTCGTCAAGAGTAATATGTTTTTGAGTTCTTAAACCTTGTTCGCGTTGTAATTGTAATCTTTTGGTTGCAATTAATTTTGTTTCGTGTTCGTTAGTCATCACATTAAAAGAATCACCTGCCTGTGGAGCTCCGTTTAAACCAAGCATTAAAATTGCAGATGATGGTCCGGCTTCTTCAACAAGTTTATTTCTTTCATTATACATTGCTTTGACTTTACCATAGCAATAACCGGCTAAAACCATATCACCGACTTTAAGAGTTCCATTTTGTATAACCAATTTTGTAATATAGCCTCTTCCTTTATCAAGAGATGATTCAAGGATGGTACCATTTGCAAGTTTGTTAGGATTTGCTTTTAATTCTAGTAATTCTGATTCAAATAGAACTTTTTCAAGCAATAGGTCAACATTTACACCTTTTTTAGCAGAGATTTCTTGTGATTGATATTTTCCACCCCAATCTTCAACAAGAATATTCAAATTTGCTAATTCTTCTTTTATTTTTTCGGGATTTGAGTTTGATTTATCAATTTTATTTATTGCAAAAACAATAGGTACGCCGGCTGCCTGAGCATGATTAATAGCTTCTTTTGTTTGAGGCATAACATTATCATCAGCAGCAATAACAATAACTGCTACGTCGGTGATTTTTGCACCTCTTGCACGCATGGCTGTAAATGCTTCGTGACCAGGTGTGTCAAGGAAAGTTATAGCTTTTCCACTTTCTAACTTCACTTCATAAGCACCAATATGTTGAGTGATTCCTCCAGCTTCTCCTGCAATAACATTAGCATGTCTTATATAGTCAAGCAAAGATGTTTTACCATGGTCAACATGTCCCATAACGGTAACAATTGCTGATCTTTCTACAAGGTCTTCAGGTTTATCTTCTTCTTCTTTTATTGCTTCTTGAACTTCAACACTTACAAATTCAACCTGATATTTAAATTCTTCTGCAACAATTGTTAAAGTTTCAGCATCTAAACGTTGATTGATTGATACAAATAGTCCTAAGCTCATGCAAGTAGAAATAATTTCGGTAACGGTAACCTTAATCATTGTTGCCAGTTCGTTAACAGTAACAAATTCTGTTACTTTAATTATTTTCTTGTCATCTTCAATTTTTTGTTGTTCTTCTTTAACTTGTTGAGTAACTAATTCACGTTTTTGTTTTCGATATTTTGAAGATTTGGATTTTCCTGCAGAAGTTAATTTTAAAAGAGTTTCTTTAACTTGTTTTTGGATATCTTCTTCTGATAATTGAGCTCTAATAATTGGTTTATGTCTCTTTTTACCTTTATATCTTGAATCTGTTTTTACAACTTTATTTACATCTAAATTTTTCTTTTCTTGTCCTGGTTTTGGAGTTTTCTTTATTCTTTTACGTTTCTTCTTTCTTTCATTTGTTCGTGCATCGGAAGAAGAAGCAACAGGTTTCTTTACAGGTGTTACAATTTTGGGGAGTTCTATTTTTCCTAATACCTTAGGAGCTTTTAAATCTGTATATTTTGTTTTTAGGAAATTATTATCGGTTTCAGGAGTTTTTTTATCAACTTCAACAATTTCTTCAGTTTCTTTTATTTCTTTTGTTTCAGGTTCTTTTTTCTCTTTTAAGTCCGGTTCTTGTTGTGGAGTTTCAGCTTTCTTTTCTTCAACATCAACAGTTTTTTCAGCAACTTTTTCTTTTTCAGCTTTTTTGCTTTTTACAGTTTTTTTCTTAGGAGAAATTTTTTCTATGTCAAGTTTTCCAAGAACTTTAGGAGTTTTCTTTATTTCTTCTTTTACCTCAGGTTCTTTTTTGACTATTTCTTCTACTTCATCTTTCTTTATTTCATCTTTCTTTATTTCTACTGTTTCTTTTACTCCTGTTTTTTTTGCTACTTCTTTTTTTGCTTCTTCTTTTTTGACTTTTACTTCTTTAGGTTTTTCTTTTTTTGGTTCTACAACTTTTTTCTCAGGTTCAATTGATGTAGTTTGTTTTATAAATAAATCTTCGGGTTCTTTATCCAAAACAAAATCTTCGGGAGTTGTTACTTTGTTATCAAGAGTAATAGTTTCGTGTAAAGTATGCTCTAAACCAACTTTATAAGATTCTTCCTTAGCAGTTTTTTCAGATTGAAATTCTTCCACTAAAACATCATACATTTCAGAAGATATTTTAGTGTTCGGCTTGTTTTCAACATCAAAACCCTTAGATGTAAGAAATTCAACAATAGTTAGAATTCCTACATTAAATTCTTTAACAGCCTTACTTAATCTTATTGGTTTACTGGCTTTTGCCATATTATAAATAGTTTACTTTTATATTTAAAAATTGTAAAAATACTGTTTTTTATTCAAATTCCGATTTAAGTATTTTTATAACTTCGTTAATTGTTTCTTCTTCAAGGTCAATTCTATGTTCAATTTCTTCAAAATTCAGTTCTAAAACACTTTTAGCAGTATCACAGCCTACGTTTTTAAATTCATCAATTATCCATTGGTCAATTTCATCAGAGAATTCTTGTAAATCAACATCTTCAACATCAACATCAGTGTCTCTGAAAACATCAATTTCGAAACCGGCAAGTTTGCCGGCTAATTTTATGTTATGACCACCTTTTCCAATAGCTAAAGAAACCTGGTCAGGTTTAAGAAAAACCTCTGCTTTTTTGTTTTCATCGTCAATTTTTATTGAAGTTATTTTAGCCGGACTTAAAGCTCTTGATATATATAAAGATGTATTTGTTGTGAAATTAATTACATCAATATTTTCATTTTTTAATTCACGTACAATACCATGAATACGCGAACCTTTCATTCCAACACAAGCTCCAACAGGGTCAATTCTGTCGTCATAAGATTCAACTGAAACTTTTGCTCTTTCACCGGGTTCACGGACAATATTTTTAATGGTGATTAAACCGTCAAATATTTCAGGAACCTCAGATTCAAATAATCTTTCTAAAAATATTGGTGAAGTTCGTGATATAATTATTATGGGAGAATTGTTTTTCATTTCAACTTTTAGTACAACTGCTCTGATAGTTTCACCTTTTCGGTAGAAATCGGAAGGAATTTGTTCTGATTTTGGCAACAATAATTCAATACCTTCGTCATCAATAACAAGAATTTCTTTTTTCCATATTTGATAAACTTCACCCGTAATAATCTCACCAATTCGTTCTATATATTTTTTATAATCATTATCTTTTTCATATTCGGAGATTTTAGAAATGAGATTTTGACGAATTGAAAGTATTTCTCTTCTACCAAAATCCGACAAATGAACAGGTTCAGAGGCTTCTTCACCAACTTCAAAATCAGGTTCTATTTTTATAGCTTCTGAAAGAGCAATTTGACTGTTTGAATCTTCAACCTCACCATCTTCAACAATTTCGCGATTTCTCCAAACTTCAAGGTCTCCTTTATCAATGTTTACAATAATATCAAAATTATCATCCGAACCGTATTTCTTTGAAAGCATTCCTCGAAAAACATCTTCAATAATACGCATCATTGTGGCACGATCAATATTTTTAAATTCTTTAAATTCAGAAAAGGATTCTACTAAATTAATATTTTCCATTTTTTATTTATTTTTAAAAGATATAACAACTTTTATTTCTTTTATTTCATCAAATTTCAATGAAATAATTTTTTCACGGTTTTCTTTAATTTGTTTTTTTGTTAGTTCTATTTCTAATTTAATATTTTTATCATCAAATTCTATTAGTTTTCCTTTAAATATTTGATTTTTAACGTCAACTATTTGCAATTGTTTCCCTAAATGATTTTTATACTGTCTTTGCAATTTCAATGGTTGGTCTAAACCATAAGAAGAAACTTCAAGGGAAAAATCTTCCTTATCTCGGTCAAGCGCTGATTCTATATGTCTGCTGATGTTTACACAGTCACTAATTGTAACACCATTGTCGCCATCAACCCAAATATTAATTTTATTTAATTTATTCACAGTAATCTCAACAAGAAACTTATCAGTTCCAGCAAGTTTTTCTTCTACAAGTCTTTCTATTCCTTGTTTATTAATCATTTTTCTCTAAGATAAATTTAACAAAATAGGGGATACTATCCCCCATCAAATTATCGAAACTTAAACAAATGCTCTATAAGTATTTGATAAAGCAAAAGTTTTCTATCTAATTAATAAGAAAAAATTTTACTTTTTTCTTTGCTGTCCGACTAGGGTTCGAACCTAGACTCTTCTGAACCAAAATCAGACGTGTTACCATTACACTATCGGACACTATTTTCTCAAAAGAAAGTGCAAAATTAATATAAATTTTTTTTAAAACAATTTTATTCACTTTATTTTTCGTTTTCAGCTCAGAAAGCGAATAATTTTTAAATATATGTGTCGGTATATTAGGCTTATAAAATATATAATTATTAGTTTCTGTGAATAATAGGGTGTAAAAGTCAATAGAATTAATTCATAAATTTTGTTAAATTAACATAGCTTTATTTTAATTCTTATTAATTTTCTTAAATTCGTAGCCGAAAAAATATTGTTCTATTAATTATTAATTTAATGAATTATGATAGCTTATAACAAACTTAATAATATTATTGGCTGGCTGGTATTTGCATTTGCTTCAATAGTTTATATCATGACATCCGAACCAACAGCAAGTTTTTGGGATTGTGGTGAATATATTGCAACTGCGTATAAATTGCAAGTAGGACATCCACCCGGAGCACCTTTTTTCCAGTTAGTAGGAAGATTTTTTACTTTATTCGCTGGTGAAAATACTGCTTTAGTTGCTCGTATGATAAACATTATGTCTGCTCTTGTTAGTGGATTTACTATTCTGTTCCTCTACTGGTCAATTACTAGCCTTTCAAAAAAATTAATTAATAATGATGGAGAATTTACCACAGGCAAAATGATTGCAGTTATTGGAAGTGGAATGGTTGGTGCTTTAGCTTACACTTTCAGCGATTCTTTCTGGTTTTCAGCTGTAGAAGGTGAAGTTTATGCAATGTCAACTTTTTTCACTGCTATTGTTTTTTGGGCTATATTAAAATGGGACAAAGTAGCTGATGAAAAGCATTCGTTCAGATGGCTGATTTTAATAGCATATCTTGTTGGTTTGTCAATAGGTGTTCACCTTTTAAATTTATTGGCAATTCCTGCAATAACATTTGTGTTTTACTTTAGAAAATATAATGCAACTCCAAAAGGTATTATTTGGGTTACAATACTTTCAATTTTAATACTTGCTTCTGTAATGTATGTTATTATTCCGTGGGTAGTAGGCATCGCAGGTTTATTTGAACGATTTTTTGTTAATTCCTTTGGAATGCCTTTTAATTCAGGAACAGTCATCTATTTTATTATACTGATTACCGGCATTGTTTGGGGCTTGTATTATACTAATAAACACCATAAAGTTATTGGGAATACTATTATTTTAGCATTTACTTTTATTTTAATTGGATACTCATCGTTTTTAATGCTGGTGATTCGTTCCAATGCGAATCCCCCTCTCGATGAAAACAATCCCGAAAATGCTATTAGTTTGCTTTCGTATCTGAATAGGGAACAGTATGGAGATTGGCCAATTTTTAAAGGTCAATATTTTAATTCACCTTTAGATTCTCGTCAACCTCGTGTTGATGGAAAACCGGTTTATACAAAAGATTTAAAAACCCGAAAATATGTAATTTCTGATGATAAAAAATCAACAATACCAAATTATGATGAAAAATTTACTACAATTTTTCCTCGTATGTGGAGCAGTTCACAAAGCTCTCATGCAAGTGCATATAAATCTTGGGGTAAAATAAAAGGAATACCGATTACTGTAGCAAAACAGGGAGGAGGAACTGAAGTTATTACTAAACCGAAATTTAGTGAAAATCTAAGATTTTTCTTCAAATACCAAATCGGGCATATGTATCTCAGATATTTTATGTGGAATTTTGCAGGACGGCAAAATGATATTCAAGGGCATGGAGGTCCATTGCATGGGAATTGGATTAGCGGTATCAATTTTATTGACCAGGCTAGATTAGGACCTCAGGATAATCTCCCCGATGACATGGCAAGAAACAAAGCAAGAAATAAATTTTATATGTTGCCGCTGCTTTTAGGAATTGTAGGTTTTTTCTTTCAGGTCAACAAAGATTATCGGCAGGCAATTATTGTAGGATTATTATTTCTGATGACGGGCTTGGCAATAGTTGTTTACCTTAACCAATATCCCTATCAGCCTCGTGAACGGGATTATGCCTTTGCAGCCTCTTTTATGGCATTTTCAATTTGGATTGGATTGGGTGCTTTAGCTTTGTTTAATTTCCTTAGCAAATCTGTAAATTCTAAGGTGGCTGCAATTGGGGTAACTTTGTTTTGTTTGTTTATTGCTCCATTCTTGATGGCAAAAGATGGCTGGAATGACCATGACCGCTCAAACAGATACACAGCCTTGCATGTTGCAAGAAATTATCTAAACTCTTGTGATAAAAATGCAATTTTGTTTACAAATGGTGATAATGACACTTTCCCATTATGGTATGCTCAGGAAGTTGAGGGAATTCGTACTGATGTCAGGGTGGTTAATCTCAGTTTACTCAACACAGATTGGTATATTGACCAAATGTCGCGGAAAGCTTATGATTCTGAACCCGTTCCTTTTTCAATGAAAAAAGATAAATATATTCAGGGAACTCGCGATTTTGTTTATTTTATCGAAAATCCTAATATCGTTGGACATAGAAATTTAAGAGAGCTAATTGATTTTGTTGCCAGCGACGATATTAAAACAAAATACAGAACTCAAGGTGGTTATATTGAATATTTCCCAACTAAAAAATTACGTATTCCTGTTGATTCTGCCAAAGTTGTTAACAACGGAACTGTTTCTCCAAAATTAGCTGACCAAATAGTAAAAAATATTGATTGGACAATGAGTAGCTATGGTGTAATGAAAAATCATCTTATGGTTCTTGATATGTTGGCAACATTCAATTGGGACAGACCTGTATATTTTGCTATAACCACAGGTAATGATAGCTATATTGGACTTATGGATTATTTCCAGTTAGAAGGGCTTACATACCATTTGATTCCTGTAAAAACAAAAAATCCTGACGGGCAAACCGGCAGAATTGATACAGATATTATGTATGAAAATCTAATAGACAAATTTACCTGGGGCAATCTTGGCGACCCTGATGTTTATCTTGACGAAACAAATATGCGTATGACTATGAACTTCAGGAATAATTTTGCTCGATTGGCTAATGCTCTTGTTCTTGAAGGAAAAAAAGATAAAGCAAAAATTGTTTTAGACAGATGTATGGAAGTTATGCCCGAAGAAGCTATTCCTTATAATTTCTTTGTGCTTCCTATTGCCGAAGCTTATTATGCTGTGGGTGATACCGTAAAAGCTAATGAAATTGTTGAAGAACTTATTAATATTTATAGTAATAATTTGAAGTTCTATTATTCTTTTGTCGGCGAAAAATCTAAATTGGTTGACAAAGAAAAACAACAATCTTTGGCAGTTTTTCAACGGATAAGCCAAACAACACAAAAATATCATCAGGATTCTTTAAATTCAACTTCAAAGAAAATTTTTGACGAGTATTACCAGATTTATGTTGGTGAACAAGAGCAAAAACAAAATCCTGTGAGGTAAACATTTTATTTGATAACAAACTTCTGATGATTTTTATATTAATTAGTGGCTATAAGAAAACATCAATAATGTATGAGAGAAAATAAATGTTAAAAATTACAAATAACAATTATCAAAATTCAAATAATTCCGATAGTTATCGGAACCAATTTTAAAAAAAATAAATTCCAAACTTGAAGCAAAATACAAAAAAGTCTGCTTATTCAGAAACTGATAATTAAAGGTACTAATGTTTTGAATTTTGGACATTGTGTAGTTTGGATATTATTTATAATTTGTTTTTTGTTTTTTGGATTTTAATAAATATTTTTACTTCCATTAAAATAACAGTAGAACGATATTTTTTAAGACAGGAATATAGATAATCTTATAATTCATTTATGTATTTGGTTAATTCTCCATATCTGCTCAGGAAATTTTTTAGTAGAAATATTATATGGAATATTCCAACACAGGAAAAAGTTATTTATTTGACTTTCGATGATGGACCAATAGCAGAAATCACTCCCTTGATTCTAAAAACTTTAAAAGAATTTAATGCAAAAGCTACTTTCTTTTGTGTTGGAGAAAATGTAAAAAAAGAACTTGCTATTTTCGATGAAATTATAAAAGAAAACCATTCTGTTGGTAATCACACCTTCAATCATTTAAATGGCTGGAAAACAAAAACAAAACATTATGTCGATAATGTTTTTGAATGTGAGAAATTCTTTAAAACATCTTTGTTTCGCCCTCCTTACGGGAAATTGAAATTATCTCAATTTCTACGACTAAAGAAGAATTTTAAAATTGTTTTTTGGTCTGTTTTGAGTGGTGATTTTGATCAGAATACAAGCAAAGAAAAATGTTTGAAAAATGCAATTGATAACACTACTAATGGAACTGTAATAGTTTTTCATGATAACCTGAAAGCAAAAACAAATCTTTATTATGCTTTACCAAAATATTTGGAACATTTTTCTTTACAAGGATATGTTTTTAAAGCTGTAGCCATTCCATCACAAACTTAAAATTTGCGACTTCACCAGTATTAAAAACTACTTTTCCAAGATATTTATGCTTGTTTATTATTGTACTTTTTCCTTGATGAAAAAGCACGAAAAAATCAAAAAAATCTTATCCGAAACTTCGCACATGCCACTACCTGACAATTAAGATTTTTATGCCTGTCTGCATTCAACCCTTCCAGAGTTTTAAACTCTGGAAGGGTTTGTTTTTGTTACTCAACAACAAACTTAAAATTTGCAACT
>CAYLPA010000014.1:0-1838 GCA_964385385.1 uncultured Saprospiraceae bacterium
TTTGCCGAGATATTTTGCCTGACCTTCAAGGATTTCTTCAATTCTAATTAATTCATTATATTTTGCAACCCTGTCAGACCTGCTTGCAGAGCCGGTTTTTATTTGACCTGAATTAAGAGCAACGGCAAGGTCAGCAATAAATGTGTCTTCGGTCTCACCTGAACGATGACTGATGACTGAAGTATAGGAATTTGTATTTGCTAAATTAACAGCATTAATAGATTCGGTTAAAGTTCCAATTTGATTAAGTTTTATCAGAATTGAATTACAGACTCCCATATCAATACCTTTTTGGAGAAGTTTAGTGTTAGTAACAAAAACATCGTCACCAACAATTTGGACTTTATCTCCAATAGAATCGGTATGAAGTTTCCATCCTTCCCAATCATCTTCAGCCATTCCGTCTTCAATAGAAATTATTGGATATTTATCGGTCCAAGTTTTCCAAAAGTCAGACATTTGAGATGAAGTGAGTTTGTCTCCTGTTGACCATTTAAGATGATACAGATTTTCTTTTGGCAAAAATAATTCTGAAGCTGCGGGGTCTAAAGCAATATAAATATCTTCTCCGGGTTTATAAGCTGCTTTTTCAATTGCTTCTAAAATAACTTTAATTGCTTCTTCATTTGATTTTAGATTTGGAGCAAAGCCACCTTCGTCTCCAACATTTGTTGAATAGCCACGTTTTGTTAAAACTTTTTTAAGATTATGAAAAACTTCGGCACCCATTCTAATGGCTTCAGTGAAAGAATTAGCACCAACAGGCATAATCATAAATTCCTGAAAATCGATACTATTGTCGGAATGCGAGCCACCATTCAGAATGTTCATCATAGGAATTGGGAGTAGATTTGCATTTACTCCTCCGATATAACGAAACAAAGGTTGACTGGTTGATTGTGCTGCAGCTCTGGCACAGGCAAGAGAAACTCCGAGTATTGCGTTTGCACCTAAATTTGCTTTATTAGGTGTTCCGTCAATTTCAATCATCATTTTATCAATTTCAGCTTGCTCGGTAATATATAATCCTTTTAATTCTTCATTAAGAATTTTGTTAACATTATTAACAGCTTTAGTAACTCCTTTTCCGAGATAGGTACCTTTATCATTATCTCTAAGTTCAACTGCTTCGTGAATTCCTGTTGATTTTCCTGATGGTACGGATGCTCTGCCAACTATTCCGCTATTAGTTACAACATCAACTTCGATAGTTGGATTTCCTCTTGAATCAAGGATTTGGCGAGCATAGATATTTTCTATTTGGCTCACAATTTTTATGTTAGGATTAAATAATAATTAAAAAAGGATATACTTTTTTAAAATTCTAATAAAAAAAGATTTTACTCTTTAATGTCTTTATTGTCTTCTTTGGTTTTTTTGCCTTCTGTTTTTTCTGATGTGTCTTTCGGTTGTTCAACAGGGCTTTTATCTATTTTTGGCTTAGTTTCTTCAACTTTTTCAGCAGGAATTTCTTTTTTTATTTCTTTAGCTTTTTTCTTAACTACATCAACTTTCTCTTCGGTTTTAATTTCCGGAGTTTTTTCTACAGCTTTTTCCTCGATGACTTCTTTTTTAGCTTCAGCTTTAGTTTCCTGTTTCTTTTCTGTTTTAGACTCTTGTTTTTCTTCAGTAACTACAGCTTTATCAGTATCTTTTGTTTTTTCGATAGCAGGAACTTCTTCAGTAGCATCTGTAGCTTTATCAACAACTTCTTCAGTAGTTTTTTTCTTGGCAGTTCCTCTTCTTCTACGAGAAGTTTTGGTTTTTTTAGTTTCTTTTTCAGCCAGCATGTTTTCGTTATAATCAACTAATTCAATCATACACATATCAGCGTTATC
>CAYLPA010000014.1:1938-29202 GCA_964385385.1 uncultured Saprospiraceae bacterium
CCAGCATGTTTTCGTTATAATCAACTAATTCAATCATACACATATCAGCGTTATCACCCAAACGATTACCTGTTTTTAATATTCTGGTATATCCTCCTGGTCGTTCAGCAACTTTAACCGAAATTTCACGGAATAGTTCAGTAACAGCATCTTTACTTTGAAGTTGTTTGAAAACCATTCTTCTGGAGTGTGTTGAGTCTTCTTTAGATTTTGTTATTAAAGGTTCTACATATGATTTAAGCGCCTTGGCTTTTGCAAGAGTAGTAAAAATCTTTTTGTGCATTATTAAAGAAGTAGCCATGTTTGATAACATTGCTTTTCTATGTGAATGTGTTCTACTTAAATGATTGAATTTTTTCAGGTGTCTCATTTCAATTATTCTTTATCTAATTTATATTTAGAAATATTCATTCCAAAATTTAAATTTTTGATTTTAACTAAATCATCTAATTCTGATAATGATTTTTTCCCAAAATTTCTAAATTTTAATAGGTCATTTTTGTTAAAAGTAACTAATTCGCCGAGAGTATCAACTTCGGCAGCTTTTAAGCAATTCAATGCTCTAACCGATAAGTCCATATCAACTAATCTTGTTTTAAGTAATTGACGCATGTGTAATGATGTTTCGTCAAATTCTTCGGTAACAGTTTTTTCTTCGGTGTCGAGAGTAATTTTTTCATCGGAGAAAAGCATAAAATGCTGAATTAAAATTTTCGATGCTTCTTTCAAGGCTTCTTTCGGATGAATAGAACCATTTGTAAAAATTTCGAAAATCAATTTTTCATAATCGGTTTTTTGTTCAACACGATAATCTTCGACAGTATATTTTACGTTCCGAATAGGAGTAAATATTGAGTCTATTGCAACTGTGCCAAGTGGTGCTTCAAGATTTTTGTTTTCCACAGCAGGAACATATCCTCTGCCTTTATTAATGGAAATTTCCATTTTTAGGTTCATTGAAGGTTCCAGATGACAGATTACTACATCGGGATTTAAAACTTGGAAATTCGATAAGAAATTATTAATATCGCCTGCTTTAAAAACTTCTTGATTGCTAATACTAACCATGATGTTTTCAGATGTTTCGGTTTCAATTTGCTGTTTAAAGCAAATTTGTTTAAGATTAAGAACAATTTCTGTAACATCTTCAACAACACCCTTAATAGTAGAGAATTCCTGCTCAACACCTTCGATTTTAATAGATGTAATAGCGAATCCTTCAAGAGAGTTTAATAATATTCTTCTTAATGAATTTCCAATTGTAATTCCGTAACCGGGTTCCAAAGGTCGAAATTCGAATTTGCCTTTAAAGTCGTTTGACTCTAGCATTATAACCTTATCTGGTTTTTGAAAAGCTAATATTGACATTATTTTTTGTTTATATTAATAATAAAAACTGATTATAATTTTTTATTTTGAATATAGTTCAACGATAAGTTGTTCCTGAATATTTTCCGGAATTTCTTCCCTTTCAGGGTAATTCAAAAACTTACCACGCATTTCAGCATCATCCCATTCTAACCAAGAAAATTGGTTTGAGCGAGAAGCTAAAGAGTTAGTAATTGCTTCGAGAGATTTTGATTTTTCTCTTACACCAATAATATCACCTGCTTTTACTGAAAAAGAAGGGATATTAGTGGTAGTGTCATTAACAGTAATGTGTCTGTGTGATACTAATTGTCTTGCACCACTTCTTGTAGGAGAAATTCCTAATCTAAAAACAACATTATCTAAACGAGCTTCAATTAATTGAAGAAGTATTTCGCCTGTAATACCTTTTTTCTGTGTAGCTTTTTTAAATAAGTTACGGAATTGTTTTTCAAGAATTCCATAAGTGTATTTTGCTTTTTGTTTTTCTTTTAACTGAACACCATATTCTGACTCTTTATTTCTTCTTCTGCTATTTCCGTGTTGTCCTGGTGGATACTTTTTCTTTTCGTAATATTTATCAGGGCCATAAATAGGTTCTTGAAATTTTCTTGCGATTTTCGTTTTTGGTCCAATATATCTTGCCATATCTAATAGATTGTTTGTTTTTTGTCTTTATTTTAATTTTCCAACATTAAAGTCGAACTTTTATTATACTCTCCTTCTTTTAGGAGGTCTGCACCCGTTATGTGGTAATGGAGTAACGTCAACTATTTCAGCTACTTCAATTCCGCCGGAGTTAATAGTTCTAATGGCAGATTCTCTTCCTGCTCCTGGTCCTTTAACGAAAACTTTAACTTTTCTAAGTCCCAAGTCGTAAGCAGTTTTTGTACATTCCTGGGATGCCATTTGTGCAGCATAGGGAGTATTTTTTTTAGAGCCTCTAAATCCCATTTTACCTGCCGAAGACCAAGAAATAACTTGTCCTGCACTATTTGTTAATGTAATTATGATGTTGTTAAATGATGCAGAAATATATGCACGTCCCATTGCATCAACTTTAACAACTCTTCTTTTTGTAGTTCTAACAGATTTTGCCATAATATTTTTAAGTTTCTGTCTTAATTAATTTTTTTTAACCTTTAATTGCTTTCTTTTTATTAGCCACAGTTTTTTTCCTGCCTTTTCTTGTTCTGGCATTATTTTTTGTGCTTTGTCCTCTAAGAGGTAAGCCAATACGATGACGAATGCCTCTGTATGAGCCAATGTCCATTAACCGTTTGATGTTCATTTGAACTTCTGAGCGAAGAGCACCTTCAATTTTCAAATTATCGTTAATGTATGTACGAATTTTGTTTTGTTCTTCATCTGTCCAATCATTAACTTTTTTGTTAACATCAATTTCTACTCCAGTTAAGATTTCATTTGCTAAACTTCTACCTATTCCGTAAATATAGGTTAAAGCAATTTCGCCTCTTTTGTTTTTCGGTATATCAATACCTGCTATTCTAGCCATTTATTTTAATATATTAGGTTTATATATATATCGTTTTTACCCCTGACGTTGTTTGTATCTGGGATTCTTTTTATTAATAACATAAACAACTCCTTTTCTGCGAACAATCTTACACTCTGGAGATCGTTTTTTTACAGATGCTTTGACTTTCATTTTTATATACTTTTATTTATATCTAAATATAATTCTGCCTTTTGTTAGGTCGTATGGTGAAATTTCAAGTTTTACTTTATCGCTGGGTAAAATTTTAATATAATGCATTCTCATTTTTCCGGATATATGAGCAGTAATAATATGCCCATTTTCCAGTTCAACTTTGAACATTGCATTTCCCAATGATTCAATAACTGTTCCGTCTTGTTCTATTGACATTTGTTTTGCCATACATACTTTAATTAATTATTTTGCAAATTTAAAACTTCTTCAACATATTTAAAGCTTGATAATATTTCTGCTTCATTTTTTCTAACAACAATTTCGTGTTCAAAGTGAGCTGATGGTTTATTATCTTTTGTTCTAATTGTCCATCCGTCATTTTCCTGAACTACGTTTTTTTTCCCAAGATTAATCATTGGCTCAATGCAAATAACCAATCCGCTTTGTAAAATTGGTCCTGTTCCTCTTCTGCCATAGTTAAATACTTCGGGCTTTTCGTGAAGATTTCTGCCAATACCGTGTCCAACAAGGTCACGAACTACTGAGTACTTTCTTTTTTCAACGTAATTTTGAATTGCATGACCAATATCTCCTAATCGTTTACCATGAACAGCCATTTCTATTCCTTTGTAAAGAGATTCTTTCGTAGTTTTTAACAAATCAAGAACTTCTTCTTTAACGTTTCCGATAGCAAAAGTGTAAGCGGAATCACCATAAAAACTATTTTTTATAACACCGCAATCAACTGAAACAATATCACCATCTTTTAGCACTCTGTCGCTTGGAATTCCATGAACTACTTGCTCGTTGATAGAGATACAAAGAGTTGCAGGGAATCCGTTATAACCTTTAAATCCGGGAATTGCATGATTGTCTCTAATAAACTCTTCGGCAATTCTATCGAGTTTCATTGTTTCGACTCCCGGTTCTAATAATTTAGCGACTTCGGCTAAAGTTTTTCCAACAAGTAAAGAACTTTCTTTTAATAATTCAATTTCTTCTTCAGTTTTATAATAAATCATATGATAAAACTTTTATATATTATGCTCCCATATTTAATGAAGAGCGGCCTTTTATTCTGCCCGATTTAGTTAAGCCATCGTAATGACGCATTAAGAGGTGGCTTTCAATTTGCTGCAAAGTGTCTAAAACAACACCAACTAAAATTAACAAAGATGTACCACCATAGAATTGTGCAAATTGCGAATTCACTCCCGCCAAACTAACAAGAGCTGGCATTATAGCTACAAATGCGAGAAACACAGAGCCCGGTAAAGTAATTTTTGATAATATTCCGTCAATAAAACTTGCTGTTTTTTTCCCTGGTTTTACTCCAGGTATAAATCCTCCGTTTTTCTTCATGTCTTCTGCCATCTGATTTGGATTTATAGTAATTGCAGTATAAAAATAAGTAAATAGAATAATCATTATTGCAAAAGTAAAGTTATACCAAAAGCCATTAAAATTTGAAAAAGCTGCTGCAAATCCAGTCATTGATTCGGAGCTTCCAAATTGTGCAAATGTCAATGGCAGGAACATTATTGCCTGAGCAAAAATTATAGGCATAACTCCAGCAGCATTAACTTTTAAAGGTATATATTGGCGAACACCACCATATTGTTTATTTCCGACTATTCTTTTTGCATATTGCACCGGGATTCTTCTTGTCCCTTGAACCAGAAGAATACAGAGTAATATTACTAATATCAAGAATACAATTTCAATAACAAAAATTACCATTCCACCACCTTGTTCTTCTAATCGTGAAACAAATTCTGCTGCTAATGAAAAAGGTAATCTTGCAATAATTCCTATCATTATTAATAAGGAGATACCGTTTCCGATTCCTTTATCGGTAATTTTTTCACCGAGCCACATAACAAACATAGTTCCTGAAACAAGAATAATTACCGAAGAAATCCAAAAGAAAACAGTAGGATTTGCGTCGGCAGAAAAAGGCATAATTGCTTGACGTGGTAGTTGGCTTACAAGATTTGTAATGTATGCGGGTGCTTGAAAAGCAGTAATAACCACTGTTAAGTATCTTGTGATTTGGTTTATTTTTTTCCTTCCGCTTTCACCTTCTTTTTGTAATTTTTGGAAATAGGGGATAGCCATTCCCAAAAGTTGGATAACGATTGATGCTGATATATAAGGCATAATTCCTAATGCAAAAATCGAAGCATTGGAAAATGCACCACCAGAAAACATATTTAATAATCCAAGCAAGCCTTCGCTTGTTTGCCGTTGCAAATTTTCAAGTTGACTTGGGTCAACTCCTGGTAATACAACAAAAGAGCCGAGACGATAGATGAGAATAAATGCAATAGTTGTGATTATTCTTTTTCTAAGGTCTTCAATCTTATATATGTTCCTGAGTGTTTGAATAAATTTTTTCATCAATAATTATATTTTTATTGCTGTACCGCCTTGTTCTTCTATAGCTTTTATTGCTGTTTCTGAAAATGAATGAGCTTTAACTTCTAATTTAGCTTTAAGTTCTCCTCTTCCGAGAATTTTAATTAAATCTTTTTTATTTGCCAATCCGTTTTCAATTAATATATCAATATCAATATTTTTCAATTTTTTGGTTTCAGCTAAATTTTGCAGGGCGTCTATATTAATTCCTCTAAATTCTTTCCTGTTGATATTTTTAAAACCAAATTTAGGAACTCTTCTTTGAAGTGGCATTTGTCCACCTTCATGACCTAATCTTTTGCTGTAACCGGACCTTGATTTTGCTCCTTTATGTCCTCTGGTTGAGGTTCCTCCTCTTGTAGAACCTTGGCCTCTACCAATTCGTTTACGCTTTTTTATAGAACCTTTAGCAGGTTTTAGATTACTTAAATCCATAATATTTATAAAATTAGCTTATATTAAATTTCTTCTACTTCAATTAAATGTTGTACTTTATTTATCATCCCTAAAATTTGGGGTGTAGCATTAACTTCAATAACCCTATTCATTTTTTTAATTCCTAAGGCTTCAAGTGTTCTTTTTTGTCGCAGTGGTTTTTTGATGCCACTTTTAACTTGCTTTATTTTTATTTTTTTCATTTTCATAATATTTAAAACAGCTATTATCCGTTAAAAACTTTATTTAAAGTAACGCCTCTAAGTTGAGCGATTGTGATAGGGTCGCGTAATTGAATTAAAGCATCGATTGTTGCTTTAACAACACTATGAGGATTTGATGAACCTTTAGATTTTGCTAAAACATTTTTAACTCCAACGCTTTCAAGAACAGCTCTCATAGCTCCACCTGCAATAACACCTGTACCGGGAGCAGCAGGTTTAAGAAAAACTAAAGCTCCGCTGTATTTTCCTTCTTGTTGATGAGGGAGTGTTCCTTTTAATATTGGAACTTCAATAAGATTTTTCTTTGCATTATCAATGCCTTTAGCAATAGCAGCTGTTACTTCTTTGGCTTTTCCCAAACCGTATCCTACGACACCGTTTTCGTTTCCAACAACAACAATAGCAGAAAAACTAAATGTTCTACCACCTTTTGTTACTTTAGTAACTCTTTGAATATTTACAAGTCTGTCTTTGAATTCAATATCACTTGATTTTACTCTTTTTACATTAACGTTTGACATAATTTAAAATTTTAAACCTCCATCTTTTGCTGCTTCTGCTAAAGCTTTAACTCTACCATGAAATAGGTAGCCGTTTCTGTCAAAAACAACAGAATCAATGTTAGCTTCTTTAGCTTTTTCGGCAATTATTTGACCAACAAGCTGAGCTTGTTTAATTTTATTTATTTTTTGAGAAGCAATTTCTTTAGTTCTTGATGATGCAGAAACTAAAGTTTTTCCAGTTTTGTCATCAACAATTTGAACATAAATTTGTTTATTACTTCTGAATACAGTAATTCTTGGTTTATCAGCAGTACCGCTGATGATTTTTCTGATTCTTTTTTTAATTCTGAATCTTCTATTTTGTTTTTTATTTTTTATAGCCATTCTTAAAATAATTATAGAATAATTAAATATTTTATGCTTCGGCAACTTTACCTGCTTTTCTTCTAATAAATTCACCTTTAAATCTAATACCTTTACCTTTATATGGTTCAGGTTTTCTAAATGAACGAATTTTTGCTGCAACTTGTCCAATTAATTGTTTATCAATAGAAGTTAGTATAAGTGAAGGTGGTTTACCTCTAGCGATTTCAGTTTCAGCTTTGATTTCTTCAGGTAATTCAATGAAAATATTATGCGAAAAACCTAAAGACAATTCAAGGATTTGACCTTGAACATTTGCTTTATATCCTACTCCAATTAATTCCATTTCTTTTTTATAACCTTCAGAAACTCCAACAACCATATTTGCAATTAAACTTCTGTATAATCCATGTTTTGCTTTATGGTCTTTTAGTTCTGAATGTCTTGAAACAATAATTGTGTTATTTTCTGCTTTAATAGTGATGTTAGGGTCAATGGCTTGATGTAGTTCGCCTAATTTACCTTTAACTGTAACAACATTTTTATCAGAAACAGTTACTTGAACTTCTTCTGGTAGATTAATTGGATTATTTCCTATTCGTGACATTTTTTTTCTCCTATTATTAACTTATATAACATAAAACCTCACCGCCAACATTCAGATTTCTTGCTTCTTTGTCGCTTATAATACCATGAGATGTAGATATTATAGCAATGCCCATTCCGTTTAAAACTCTTGGCAAATTATTGGCGTTAGCATATATTCTTAAACCTGGTTTGCTAACTCTTTCAAGTTTGTTTATAGCAGGAACTTTTGTTTTTGGATGATATTTTAAAGCAATTTTTACAATGCCTTGTAGATCATCATCTTCGAATTTATAATTTAATATATATCCTTTTTCAAAAAGAATTTTAGTAATATCTTTTTTCATATTTGAAGCAGGTATTTCTACAATTCTATGCTCTGCTTTTAGTGCATTTCTTACTCTTGTTAGATAATCTGCAATTGGATCGGTAACCATTTTATCAATTTATTTATTATTAAAAATCAGTTAATATTTTTATTACCAGCTTGCTTTTCTGATACCCGGGATTAAACCTTGAGATGCCATTTCTCTGAAATTAATTCTTGAAATGCCAAATTGCCTCATATATCCTTTTGGGCGTCCTGTTAATTTACATCTATTGTGCAAACGGACTGGTGATGCGTCTTTTGGTAATTTTTGCAAGCCTACAAAATCACCGGCAGCTTTTAATGCAGCTCTTTTTTCTGCATAAACTTCAACCATTTTTTCTCTTTTGCGTTCTCGTGCTTTTATTGATTCTTTTGCCATTGTTTTTTATTTTTTAAATGGTAAACCAAATTGTTTTAATAATGCTAATGCTTCGGCATCAGTTTTGGCTGATGTAACCAAAGTGATGTCCATTCCGGTAATTTTATTGATTTTATCAATATTAATTTCAGGAAATATGATTTGTTCTGAAACACCGAAAGTATAATTGCCTCTTCCATCAAATCCTTTATCGTTTAAACCTCTAAAGTCTCTGATACGAGGAATTGAAACAGAAATTAATCTATCAAGAAATTCATACATCTTTTCGTTGCGAAGAGTAACTTTAGCTCCAATAGCCATTCCTCTACGAAGTTTGAAATTTGATATATCAACTTTTGATTTTGTTGGAATTGCTTTCTGTCCTGAAATTAATGACATTTCTTCAATAGCAATGTCAATTAATTTTTTGTCGGAAATAGCTTCTCCCAATCCTTGATTAAGAGCAATTTTGTTTAATTTAGGAACCTGCATATTTGAATTATATCCAAACTGTTTTGTTAGAGCAGGAACAATATCTTTATAATATTTATCTTTTAATCTTGGTGAATAATCCATTACTTGATAACCTCCCCTGATTTTTTAGAATAGCGAACTGATTTTCCGTCTTTATTTAATTTTCTTCCAATTCTTGTAGGATTCCCGTCATTATCAATTAGCATTAAATTTGAAATATGAATTGGAGATTCTTTTTTTATAATTCCACCTTTAGGATTATCGTTAGAAGGTTTTGTGTGTTTTGAAACCATATTTATTCCTTCAACAATAGCTTTTTTGGTATCAACGATAACAAGGAGTACTTTCCCCTGTTGACCTTTTGAATTGCCGGAAATTACTTTAACTGTATCTCCCTTTTTTATATGTAATTTAGTTTGCATAGTCTTTTTGTTAAAATATTTATTTAAAGCACTTCGGGTGCTAAAGAAACTATTTTCATAAATTGTTTATCTCTTAATTCTCTGGCAACAGGTCCGAAAATTCGAGTACCTATTAATTCGTCAGTAGCTGTTAGTAAAACAACTGCATTGTCATCAAAACTAATATAAGAACCATCATTTCTTCTGATTTCTTTTCTTGTTCTAACAATAACAGCTTTGCTTATTGTTCCTTTTTTAATGTTACCTGATGGTAATGCATGTTTTACTGTGCAAATAATGCTGTCGCCTATAGAGGCATATCTTTTTTTTGTGCCGCCAAGCACTCTGATGCAAAGAACTTCTTTGGCACCGCTATTATCTGCAACTGATAATCTTGATTCTTGTTGTATCATAACTATTTAGCTCTTTCAATTATTTTAACTAATCTCCAACATTTATTTTTACTAAGTGGTCTTGTTTCCATAATATTAACTTTATCGCCTATGTTACAATCGTTTTTTTCATCATGAGCAATTAATTTATTGGACTTTTTAACAAACTTTCCATAAATATGATGTTTTTCTTTTTGTACAATTTCTACAACAATAGATTTGTCCATTTTATTACTAACAACCAGCCCAGTTCTTTCTTTTCTCAAATTTCTTTTTATCATACGTTTATATTTTTATATAAGATTATGGCAATTAATATTATATATTAGTTTCCTTAGTTTTAGGATTAAGTTCCCGATTGTGTAATTCTGTTCTTATTCTTGCAATAGTTTTTCTAAAATCCTTTATTTTCATAGGATTTTCTAAAGGTGAAACAGCATGATTAAGTTTAAGCAATGTTATTTGCTTTGTTTCTTCATCAAGTCTTTCTTTAAGTTCGGGTGTTGATAATTCTAAAATTACTTCTTGTTTCATTTTATATATATATTTTATTTTTCAATATAATCTCGTCTAACGATAAATTTAGTTTTTATAGGAAGTTTCTGAGATGCTAATCTTAGAGCTTGTTTAGCAACATCAAAAGTAACACCATCAGCTTCAAACAATATTCTTCCCGGTTGAACTCTTGCAACGAATTGTTCAGGAGCACCTTTTCCTTTTCCCATACGTACTTCAGCAGGTTTTTTTGTTAAAGGTTTGTCCGGGAAAATTCTAATCCAAATTTGACCTTCACGTTTCATGTGTCTGGTAACTGCTTGACGTGCTGCTTCAATTTGTCTTCCAGTTATCCATGTTTCTTCCATAGCTTTTATTCCAAATGTTCCAAATGCGAGTTCGGCACCTCTCTTGGTATTACCCTTCATTTTGCCTTTCTGCATTTTTCTATATTTTGTCTTTTTCGGTTGCAACATAATTCAAAAATATTTTATGAATCTTATAAAAATTCAGTATAATTTATCTTCTTTTTCTTTTGTTTTTATTTTTTCCTCCACCTGGTTTTGATTTAGTAGAGGTTGTTACAGGTGATAAATCTCTTTTTCCGTAGATTTCACCTTTACAAATCCAAACCTTGATGCCAATTCTACCATAAGTTGTATGAGCTTCATAAAGTGCATAGTCGATGTCTGCTCTAAGAGTGTGAAGTGGGATTCTTCCCTCTTTATACATTTCGCTTCTTGCCATTTCTGCTCCGCCAACTCTTCCTGAAATTAAAACTTTAATTCCTTCAGCTCCCATTCTCATTGATGATGCTATAGATGTTTTTATTGCTCTACGAAAAGAAATTCTACCTTCAATTTGCTTAGCAATAGATTGACTGACTATTTTTGCATCAAGCTCGGGACGTTTGATTTCAGAAATATTTATCTGAATTTCTTTATTGGTAATTTTTTTTAATTCTTCTTTAAGTTTATCAACTTCTTGTCCGCCTTTGCCGATAATAATACCGGGTCTTGCAGAATTGATTGTAACTGTAACTAATTTTAATGTTCTTTCGATAATAATTTTCGAAATACTGGCTTTTGATAGACGAGCATTCAGATATTTTCTGATTTTATCATCTTCAATCAGCTTGGTCTCAAAATTTTTACCACCATACCAATTAGAATCCCAGCCTTTAATGATTCCTAATCTGTTAGATATTGGATTTGTTTTTTGTCCCATTTACTATTATTGTAAGTTATTTTTTTAAAAATTTAATTAATTTCTTTACTGTCAATAATCAGTGTAACGTGATTAGAACGTTTTCTGATTCTATGAGCTCGTCCTTGAGGAGCAGGTTGAATTCTTTTTAACATTCTTCCTGAATCAACAAAGATTTCTTTAACAAATAAATTACTGTCTTCGATTCGAGCTTTTTCATTTTTATTTTGCCAGTTTGCAATAGCAGATAAAAGTAATTTATGAACTCTTATTGAATCTGCCTTAGAAGATTTTTGTAAAATATTCAATGCTTTTTCAACTTCAACTCCCCTAATTAAACCTGCAATAAGTCTCATTTTTCTTGGCGAAGTTGGGCAATTATTAAGTCTTGCTGCATAAATGGTTTTTTTCATCTCATTCATGCGTTCTGAACTATTTCGTTTTCTGACTCCCATTTTAAAAATATTTTATAGTTAATTTCTTCCTTTATCTTTTTTGCCAGCATGACCTCTAAAAGTTCTTGTTTGGGCAAATTCTCCCAATTTATGACCTACCATATTTTCAGTAACATAAATAGGTATAAATTTGTTGCCGTTGTGAACGGCGATAGTTTGACTAACAAAATCTGGTGAAATCATAGAGCTTCTCGACCATGTTTTAATCACAGTTTTCTTTTTAGAAGCTGAACTTGAGAGAACTTTTTTCTCCAGCTTGTAACTAATATAAGGACCTTTTTTTAGTGAACGACTCATTATAAATATTTTCAGTTATTATTATTTCTTTTTTCTTCTTTCGATGATATATTTATTGGATTGATTTTTCTTGTTACGAGTTTTGTAACCCTTAGCAGGCAATCCTTTTCTTGAGCGAGGATGTCCACCAGAAGCTCTTCCTTCTCCACCACCCATTGGATGGTCAACAGGGTTCATGGCAACTGCACTAGTTCTTGGGCGTCTGCCTAACCAACGGCTTCTTCCTGCTTTACCTGAACGTTCAAGGCTATGGTCAACATTTGATACCATACCTACTGTTGCTTTACAAGTTTGTAAAATCATTCTTGTTTCACCTGATGGTAATTTTATAACAGCGAATTTTCCGTCTCTTGACATAAGCTGTGCATATGAGCCAGCACTACGAGCCATTTTTGCTCCTTGTCCGGGACGAAGTTCAATGTTGTGAATTACAGTTCCAAAAGGAATTTCGCTTAAATATAGTGAATTTCCAATATCAGGAGAAATACCTTTTCCTGAATTAATTTCCTGACCTTCTTTGATACCGTGAGGTGCAATGATATAACGTTTTTCGCCATCTTTATAAAAGACTAATGCTATTCTTGCGGTTCGGTTAGGGTCATATTCAATAGATTTAATAATTCCGGCGATACCTTCCTTATCACGTTTAAAATCTACTATTCTATATTGTTGTTTATGACCGCCACCGATTTGTCGCATAGTCATTTTTCCTGTATTATTCCTACCACCAGATCTTGTGTTTGGTGCCAATAGACTCTTTTCCGGTTTGTCGGTAGTAATATCGTCAAAGCCGCTTATAATCTTAAAGCGTTGACTTGATGTTGTTGGTTTGAATTTTTTTAAAGCCATTTATTTAAATATTGCTGTAAAAATCAATAGTTTCTCCTTCGGCTAATGTAATAATAGCCTTTTTAAATGAATTTGTTTTTCCGGTTATATTACCAGATTTTGTCATACGGGATTTGGCTTTTCCGCCATAAACCATAGTTTTTACCGATTCAACACTAACGTCGTAAATTTCTTCTACTGCTTTTTTTATTTGAATTTTGTTTGCGTTTCTATCGACGATGAAACCAAAGCGATTTAATTTTTCGCCAAGCAATGTCATCTTCTCTGTTATTATCGGTTTTATTATTATGCTCATCTTATTTTTTATTAATAATTTATCAAAATAATTGAATTATTAATTGTGAATTTTTTCAATTTCTTTAACTGAACTTTCGAGTATTAATAGTTTGTTTGCGTTTAATATTTCGTAAGTATTTAAATTAGAAGCCAAAATAACATTAACTTCATTTAAGTTACGAGTAGATAAATAAATATTTTCGTCTGGTTTATTAATTACCAACAGAGTTTTTAAGTTTGATAATTTTAAATTATTCAATAATTCAACATAGTTTTTTGTTTTAGGATTATCAAAAGTAAAATCTTCTAAAATTAGAATATCTTTATCAGCAGCTTTGTATGTTAAAGCAGATTTACGAGCTATTTTTTTTACTTTTTTATTAAGCTTAAACCAATAGTCTCTTGGTTGAGGACCAAATGCTCTACCTCCGCCACGGAAAATTGGAGATTTAATATCTCCTGCACGGGCGCTTCCCGTTCCTTTTTGACGTTTAATTTTTCGTCGGCTACCAGTAATGTCTGAACGTTCTTTGGAGCTGTGTGTGCCTTGTCTTTGATGTGCCATATATTGCTTAGCATCAAGATATATAGCATGGTCATTAGGTTCTACTCCAAAAATGGCATTACTTAATTTTACTTTTCTGTCGGTTTTTTCACCGTTTATTTTATATATTGCTAACTCCATCTTTCAATTATTACGTAAGAGCCATTGGGTCCGGGAACTGAACCTTTAACTATTAATAAATTTTTTTCTTTGTCAATTTTCAGGATTTGAAGGTTGATCATTTTCACTCTGTCACCACCCATTCTTCCAGCCATTCTCATGCCTTTAAAAACTCTTGATGGGTATGAAGAAGCACCGATAGAACCTGGGGCTCTTAATCTGTTATGCTGTCCGTGAGTTGCATCATTAACACCTTTGAAATTGTAACGTTTCACTACTCCTTGAAATCCTTTTCCTTTAGAAGTTCCAACAACGTCAATAAATTCACCTTCGATAAAAATATCAACATCAAGTTTGTCGCCATATTTCTTTTTTGCTCCAACTTCAAATCTTGAAAATTCTGCTAAAATTCTTTTTGGTGTAATTCCGGCTTTTTCAAAATGACCTTTAAGAGGTTTGGTAGTATGTTTATCGTTTTTGTCATCATAAGCTAATTGAATAGCTTCATATCCGTCAATTTCTTTTGTTCTAACCTGACTTACATAACAAGGACCGGCTTGAATTACAGTACAGGGCAAATTTTTGCCCTTTTCATTGAAAATGCTGGTCATTCCTATTTTTTTTCCTATTAATCCTGACATAATAAATTATATTAGCTTATTAAAAGCAATTTTTTTGTAATCAATTAAACTTTAATTTCAACTTCAACGCCACTTGGAAGTTCTAATTTCATAAGAGCATCAATTGTTTTTGATGTTGTGCTGTAGATATCCAAGAGTCTTTTATAAGAGCATAATTGAAATTGTTCTCTTGCTTTTTTATTCACAAAAGTTGATTTGTTAACAGTAAATATCCTTTTATTAGTTGGTAAAGGGATAGGTCCGTTTACAACTGCTCCTGTTGATTTGACAGTTTTTACGATTTTTTCGGCTGATTTGTCAACCAAGTTGAAATCGAATGATTTTAGTTTTATTCTAATTTTTTGACTCACTATATTTCAAAGTTTAATTTTATAATTTTTTAAATTAACTTATATCCTCTAATTTTAAATAAAATATCATCAATAATATCTGATGGTATTTCGGCATAATGTGAAAATTCCATAGTTGATGTTGCTCTTCCTGATGTTATTGTTCTTAAAACCGTAACATAACCGAACATTTCTGCTAATGGAACTGTAACATTAATAACTTGAATTCCTACTTTTGATTCAATATCTTTAACTTCTGCTCTTTTTTTATTCAAATCGCTGGTAACATCACCTATGTATTCATCAGGAGAAATAACTTCGCAATTCATAATTGGCTCTAATAAAGCAAGCTTGGCTTTTTTGCAAGCTTCTTTAAATCCTATTTGTGAAGCAATTTCAAAAGCCAATGCATCAGAATCAACACTATGGAAAGAGCCGTCAAGAAGACGAACTTTCATGCTATAAACCTGAAATCCTGCTAAATTTCCGTTCATCATTGCCATTGTGAAGCCTTTTTTTATTGCAGGAATAAATTCAGTTGGAATTTTTCCGCCTTTGACTTCATTAATAAATTGTAATCCTTTATAATCTTTGTCGGCAGGAGAAAGTTCAAATTCTATTTGAGCAAATTTGCCTCTTCCACCAGTTTGTTTTTTGTAAATTTCTTTATGATAAACATTATTAAGAATAGCTTCTTTATAAGCAACCTGTGGTTTTCCCTGATTACAGTGAACTAAAAATTCTCTTTTAAGTCGGTCAGTTAGAATTTCAAGGTGAAGTTCTCCCATTCCACTAATGATTGTTTGACCGGTTTCTTCATTGACTTTAACTTTGAAAGTAGGGTCTTCTTCGGAAAGTTTATTTAAAGCAATTCCGAGTTTACTAACATCGTTTTGTGTTTTTGGTTCAATTGCAATACTTATAACAGGTTCCGGGAATTTCATTGATTCTAAAACTATCGGATGTTGTTGAGTACATAAAGTATCGCCAGTATGAATATTTTTAAAACCAACAGCAACTCCAATATCTCCTGCTTCGATTTTATCGATAGGGATTTGTTTGTTGGAGTGCATTTGTATCAATCTTGAAATTCTTTCTTTTTTCCCGGTGTTTGCATTATAGATATATGAGCCGGAAGTTAGAGTGCCTGAATAAGTTCTAAAGTAAGCGATTTTTCCTACGAAAGGGTCTATTGCTATTTTGAAAGCCAAGGCACAGAAATTTTCATTTGAATCGACTTTTCTAATTTCTTCTTTTTTTGTGAAAGGATTGATGCCGGTAATTGGTGGAACGTCTAAAGGGTTTGGAAGATATTCAATTATTCCATTTAACAATAACTGAACGCCAATATTTTTAAAAGCAGAACCACAAAAAACGGGAGTTATTCTCATTTCAATAGTTGCTTTTCTGATAGCTAAATTAATGTCTTCTTCGGTAATAGAATCCGGATCGGAGATGAATTTTTCAAGAAGTTCTTCAGTTTCTTCAGCTACCCCTTCGATTAAATTTGTTCGATATTCTTTAGTAATATCAAGCATATCTTCGGGGATTTCAAATTCATTAATATTAACACCTTTTGATGTTTCATCCCAAGTGTAGGCTTTGTTTTTAATCAAGTCAATAATACCAACAAATTCATCTTCGGCACCAATAGGAATTTGAACAGGAATAGGATTAGCATTTAATTTATTTTTTATTTGCAAAACTGCATTAAAAAAATCTGCACCTGCACGGTCCATTTTGTTGACGAAACTAATTCGCGGTATATTATATTTGTCGGCTTGACGCCAAACTGTTTCTGATTGAGGCTCAACAGCACCATAAGCACAAAACAAAGCAACGGCTCCGTCTAATACTCTAAGAGAACGTTCTACTTCCACGGTGAAATCAACATGTCCGGGAGTATCAATTATATTAATTTTATGTTGAGAGTTTTTATGTTTCCAAAAAATTGTTGTTGCTGCACTTGTAATTGTTATGCCTCTTTCTTGTTCCTGAATCATCCAATCCATTGTAGCAGCACCATCATCAACTTCACCTATTTTATAATTTTTGCCCGAATAATACAATATTCTCTCTGTCGTTGTGGTTTTACCCGCATCGATATGAGCCATAATGCCAATATTACGTGTATTTAGCAATGTGTCTGACATTTTTCTTTTGACTATTGTTTTATTATCGGTTACTAACATTTATTATATTAAAATCTAAAATGAGAAAATGCTTTATTTGCTTCTGCCATTCTGTGAGTATCTTCTTTTTTCTTAAAAGCAGATCCTTCTTCTTTGTATGCAGCCATGATTTCTGATGCAAGTTTTTGAGCCATAGATTTTTCATGACGTTTTCGTGCATTAGCAATCAAGTTCTTTGTTCCAATAGATAATTTTCTTCCCGGTCTTATTTCTGAAGGAATTTGAAATGTTGCTCCACCAATTCTTCGGCTTCTGACTTCAACAGAAGGAGTAACATTTGCTAGAGCTTTTTTCCAAATTTCAACGCCATCTTCTTTGGTCTTTTCTGAAACAATATCAATTGCATCGTAAAATATTTTATATGCAATATTTTTTTTACCTTTAAGCATAATATTATTAACAAATTTAGTGACCTCAACATCGTTAAATTTTGGGTCTGGAAGAATAATCCGCTTTTTAGGTTTTGACTTTCTCATTATATAGCAATTAAGTTATTTTTACTTTTGTTTTGGTTGTTTAGTACCATATTTTGACCTTCTTTGTGTTCTGCCTTCAACTCCAGACGTATCTAATGCACCACGAATTATGTGATAACGAACACCTGGTAAATCTTTCACTCTGCCGCCTCTTATAAGTACAATGGAGTGTTCTTGTAAATTATGTCCTTCACCAGGAATATAAGCATTTACTTCTTTTCCATTTGTTAGTCTTACCCTTGCAACTTTTCTCATTGCTGAGTTAGGTTTCTTTGGTGTAGTTGTATAAACTCTTATACAAACACCCCTTTTTTGAGGGCAAGAATCCAAAGCAGGAGATTTGCTTTTGTCTGTTAGTTTTTTTCTTCCTTTTCTTACTAATTGATGAATTGTCGGCATAGTAACAATTTTGTTAATTTCTTAATTTTAAATTACCCCTTTTTTTTGGGACTGCAAAACTACAATAATATTTGATAAAACAAATACTTTTTCGTAATTTTATTAGAATATTTTGCAAGAAAAAACAGGAAAGCTAATATGTTATAAGACAGACTTTTCTCAAATAAATTAAAAGATTAATCATTTGATGAAACCTATATTCGTCTTTTTTATCAGGTCTCCGATGCTTTAAAAAGCATTTTATTCATTGAAAAACAATATCTTAAAATCATATATTGTTTAGCGGGTGCAAAATTAGATATTTTTTTTAATTAAACAAATGTTTTTGGGAAAATTTTACAAAAAAACATTCAAGATAGAATATTTCGTAACCTGATAATTCTTAGGTAGGGCTTTTTGCAAATTGATGAAAGGTATTTGATGGTTTAGTCTTTATATTCAGTTTAGATGAATTTAAAAATCAACATGTTTATTTTTATTGTGCTAATAAAAATCTTAAAGGCATATTAAAATGAACTCTAACAGGAATACCATATTTTAATCCGGGATTCCATCTTGGCATTGTGCTAAAAACTCTTATAGCTTCATCGTCGAGTGACTTAGAAACTCCTCTGAGTATTTTTATTGATTCAATTTCTCCGAGTTCATTAATTGTAAAATTAATATATACAGTTCCACTTACTCCGTTTCTTCTGGCTTTTACAGGATAATCCATTTCATGCTGGATAAATTTTATCCTATTTATATCTCCACCAATAAAACTAGGTGGTTCACCATAATCTGAGTATTGGTTTTCAGTTTTATATAATAGTTTTTTGGCCGTATTATTGTTTTGGGGTTTGCCAGAGTTAAATGTGAAAGTTCTATCAAATGAACCATCTTCGTTGTAGAATACCCATTTTCCTATTTGGTTTCCATTCTCATAGCTTCCTTCACTTTCAATTATTCCATTCTTATAATACTCTTCAACAGGACCATTTAATTCACCATTTTTGTATATTCCAAATTGTTTTTTTTTTAGAGTTCCTTCACTTTTATCAAAGTTGAAAAAAATTATATAACTTCCACTACCATCTTTTAAATTTCCTCCATCAATCTTATTACCATAATAATCAAAGACGCTGATTATTGTTGTTTTCTTTGATTCCTTGTATATTGTTTCTCTGTGGAGTTGTCCATTATCAAAATATGTTTTACAGCTTCCATCCATTTCCCGATTTTTCAATTCTATAATTTCCTTAGTTTTACCATTATTAAAATAAGATTTGCTAAGTCCAGTTCCATTTTCAAAATTTCGTAGTTCATATGTTAATGAACCACCTTTATTATAGCCAAAAGCACTGTCAGCAATTTCATTAGAATAATAAATTTCAGAGGAAATCTGATTTTTTAAGTAATAAGTCCATTTACCATCTTTTAAATCATTGTTAAAATATCCTGAGAAATTTAAATTGTTAGAATCATCGAAATACTTCCATCCTCCACTTTTCTTATCGTTAATAAAATTTCCTTTAGTAATAAGTTTTCCTGATAAGATATAATACTTCCACTCTCCATTTTTTTTATCATCTGAATAGCTTCCCGACATCCTAACTTTTCCAGACTTGTAATAATATTTCCATTCACTACTTTTTTTATCATCTGAATAATTTCCCAATATCCTTATTTCTCCAGAATTATAGTAATACTTCCATTCTCCAATTTTTTTATTGTTAGAATACTTGCCTTCCTCAATTATATATCCAATGTGTTTCTTTAGATATTCACCTTCTTTGATTGATTCATCATTTTTTCTCACATAGTATGTTTCTATAAAAAGACCATTGGTTGCCATTGATTTCACTTTTTTTTTCTTATAGTTTTGAGAAAAAATTGTAAGTGGAAGCAGGAGCAGAATTATAATGGATTTTTTCATATTTCGAAATATTCAATGTTGAAATTCACAATTATTCAATTCCTAATTGTCGGCTTTCTTAAGCTTCCATTTATAAGTAGAAGACCATTGATAAAATTTTTTAATCAATTTTTCGTTTTTAGAAATCCATTTTTTTACATTTTTACTGTCTGATGAAGCATGAAGAATATATGCAAAAGGTTTTATAAGCTTTTTTTCTTTTAATTCAATAAAATATGGAGCATAATATTCCCAGTAAAAGCCGTAATTATCTTTCTTCGTCTCAGCCATTGAAGAGCATAAAGTTTCCATTTTACCAATAAATAATTCGACTTCAGTTTTCTTTTTATTTTCTTTTGACAAGTCAAGTGCTCCAGTCATAGCAAGTAATAAGTAAGCAGTTCCGAATTCATTTTCTTTCTTAATATCTGTTGTGTCAGAAAGCATATCAGAATCTACATTAATAGTTATGGTATTTCTTCCTGTTTTTTTTGAACTTCCGCTCATTATTTTATTAATAAGAGAAAAGTTAGCTTTAGCTCTATATCCTTCAGGCTCAATAACCAAAAACCTGCATAAAGCCATAAGAGCAGGAATATTCTTTTTGTTGTCAAATTGAATTCGACCAATTGCATTATGCGAACTGGCATGTTTTGGATTTAACATAATTGATTTTTCAAAACACAGCATGGCTTCTTCATCTTCTTTAGTTTTATACAAAGTAATTCCTTTGTTAAAATAGAGTTGGTAATAATCAGGAAACTTTGAAATTGCTTCATCATAGATTTTTAAGGCTTCATCAATCTCATCATTTGCTTCTAAACAATAAGCATAATTAGTGTAAATTGTTTTTAATGAATTCGAATTTGGATTAATTTTAATGCCTTGTTTACATACCGAAATTGCTTCATCAAATTTTTTCATTGCCATGAGTGTGTATGACTTTTCACCAATAGCAATCATGTTTGATTTATTGAACTTTAAAGCTTTATCGTACTTTTTTAATGCTTCATCATAATTACCTTTATCGTGAAGAGCAACACCTTCTTTAATTAAATTTTCGATTTGCTCTGTTTGCGCATTTACAAAAAATGTTAGCAGACAAATTGATGCTAAGAAAAATAACTTTTTCATTTTATTATGTTTTGGTTTATGTTTTAAGCTCAAGTTTTGTTGTTTCTTGTTTAATAAATTCCATCGCCACTTCCTCACTTTCCTCAATTGCCATTTCAACAGGTTTTTTTAGCAAGCTCCAACAATTGCTCCGATTGTTTTTTTAATCGGAAACTTTCTTCAACTTTAATATTTAATTTATTATAACTATCTATAATAAACCATTAATGTGGATAATAATATGTTTTCTCAATACTTGATGTAAAAAAAATAGTTGTAAAAAAGCCTTAATCTTAATGATTTATAAAATCCATAATTATATGGTGTAAGCAAAATTTTTCCTTTTGTTCTGTCTTATAGTTTTTTCTGATATGAAAAGTATCAAAAGTATTTTCATTATCTTTTATTGAACTTAAAATAATTTTATCATTTGTCAGTTTCCCAGATTCTTCATTTTTATAAACAAATTTTATTTTTTCTGTTAAATTTTCAATAACATTCTTTTTTGTTTCACCAACAACAAAACCAATCATTCCGCCAAAATTAATATCACAAGCGTATTTCCCAATCATAAAGCGATACATTCCACCATCTTCTCGGTCTTTTGTTTTTACATAAACATATTCTTTTATAGATTCTGAAAACTTCATACTTTTTGTTTTTCCAAGATTTTTGGCTTCAAATGAGAAGTGTTTTTTTCGCCATTGGCTATGTTCAAATTTTAAATCATAAAACCCATCTTTATTACATTCTGTACTTGGTTCAAGATTTAAAATAAATTCATAACGATTAAATGTTTTGTTGTTATTTAACCATTTGTAGATATGTTTCTTTAATGCCTTTTCAATTTCTGCTCTGTCTTGTTTTTTTTCGTTATCAATAATTTTAATAACTTCTGTTTCATTAACTTCTTTATAATATTTAAGAATAAAGAAAAATACAAATTCCTTCCAAACAATGTCAGAAAATTTACGTAATTTATTTCGACTATCGGGCATTGGTTTTAAATCAGGAAGTTTTATGTAGCTTTTCATTAACTCATTTTCTTTAAAATATATTTACCATCTTCAAAACCTTTTGTTTCCGACCAGTTTTTAAAGTGCTTGTTTTTTATTATGTAAACACAATTATTTCCGAAAATTTTCTCTCTCATAACAAGAAATTTTTGGTCGGTTTCTTTTAGAATTTCGTGCATCCTGTATTTAAAAACTTTTTTTTCTGATGGCATTTTTTTATAGCTATCGTTAAAATAAACTGCGGCAACTCTTAAATTAAATCCAAAATCATTATCGTTATAAAATTTAATTTCTGGTTTTTTCTCAAAATACATTTCAAGTGTTTCGTATAATGCAATTTTATATTCTTCTAAATCGTTCTGATCTGCTTGTTGTTTCGTTGAGAAAAAATCTTTTATACGTTGTCGTTCAAGATAGCTTAAATCATATAAATCATAAATAAGTTCATTTAATTTTTCTTTGGTCTCATCTTCATATTTTAGTTTTCCTTTGATAAGTTGTTGGCTGATTTCTGAAATTTCGGCAACTAAATTTTTGTCTAATTCTTTTGGGATTGGAATATTTTTAATAGCATCGTAACCAATTTTTGGAAAAGAGCCATTACTTCTTTTCCTATAAATTATATTGATTAGGTAATTTATTAAATCGGAGTTAATTATAGCAGTAATTATATGATAAAAATTATCATTTGCTAAAAAAATAGAATAAACATCAAAATTATAGTATATTTTTTCTTTAAAAAAGACTGCTTTTAATTTACTTCCTACCCGATTTATTAATATTTTATTTCCATCATAAATTTTAGGATTTCTACTCCTATGAAAATTAGATATATTTCCTAAAAAAGTTTCAATATCTGTAACTTGAAAACTTAACAAGTTTTCAGGTAATATTAGAGGGGTGTTAAATTTTTTATCTTTTTTCCCTCGTGTATATTTTAATTTAAACTCGTCAGAATATTTTTTTCGTTCTTTTTTATTTAATATTTTCCATTTTTCTGATATACCAAATTCTTCAATTAATTGTTCTTTTCCAACAATTTGTAAGCCATTATTTACTTTATCTTTACTGTCTTCTAAATGTAATAAATAATTCTCAAGTTTGTCATTCTTCCTTAACCTTTCTATCAAATTCAAATCAAATTCATTCCCAATTAAATAATCCCGCAGTATTACGCTTTTGCTTAAAATATCTTTCTGTAAAATTTCTATCTTTTTATCTTCTTGGATAATAAGCAAGTCAAAAGTTTTGGAGAAAGGTTCTAAATCTACGGGATAATAATTTAAAGTATTGTTTTCAATTTTTTTATTATTAAAAATTGCAACAACCACACTTTCACCCGCACTAAACAAAATATTTTTTACTCTTGAAAACTCGTAAAAATTTTCAACCTGATAGCTCTCAAAGAAAAACTCCTGAAATTTGTCAGATTTCTCATTATAAAAATTTGAACTGTTTAAAACAAAACCGAATTTAGTATTTTTATTTGCCCAGTCTTTAATTTTAAGCATAAAAGCTTGTGATAATTGTTGGGAACTTACTACATTTTTAGCTTTAAATATTTTACCATTTATTTCCGAAGAATAATTATTTGTAAATTCACGTTCTTTTTTATGTTCTTTTGCATCAGGTGGTATTTTCAAAAAAGGGGGATTTCCTACAATATAATCGAATGTTTGATTAACAAAATGCAGATTTTCTTTCTTAACTTCAAGAGAATTACCATTTATAATATTTTGTGAAAAATCGGGGAATATTTTAATATCATCTTCCTTTTCAATTCTATCCTTAATATATTTCTTAATATCTTTATTTGGTAATCCTTTCAATATTTCAAGATAAAGAGAAAAAATAGTGAGTCGCCATGCAGTATTTTCTTTTTCTATTCCAAAAATATTTTTTTTTAGAATGTTTATTTTATAACTAATCTTTTCAGAAACACTTGCATTATCATCTATTGATTTTATTTTTAAAAGTCTACGGAATGCAAGAATTAAGAACATCCCCGACCCACATGCAGGGTCAAGTACTTTTCCTTGTTTTGCAATAACATCATCAGTAATTAATTGTGCTAATTTTGGGGGCGTGTAAAATATTCCTTCATCAGCTTGGTCATCTTCAAGAAACACTTCGTATATGTGGCTAATAAACTCAATTGGAATAATATCAAAACGGAAATCAAATAATGATAATTGTCCTGTAATAAAATCATCTTGTTTTATTGCTTTATAAATTAAATTTGAAGTCTTATTTATATATTGTTCTTCAATTATAGGTGTTTCAAACAGACGATTGCTAAATAAATCGTTGATTTTACTATAAAGTAAATTAATCTTTTTTGAATCAGAATTTTCAAGTAATTGTTTGTAAGTTAAATTTTTGTTATTAAAAAAATGTTTATAAAAATATGAATTTATAATATGGTTATCTTCAAGAAATTTTATAAACAACATTCTATCAATAAGTGCTTGAACAATATTATTGTCTGACTCAATTAATGTTTGTTTTAATTCTTTTTTAAGTAGCTTTAACTGATTAATTAGTTTTGTGTCAATGCTTTGATTTTTCTTTACTTTATATAAAGCATCAACATAATCCATCCAAAAAGCACCTGATTCAAATTTCCACTTTTTAATTTTTTCAATTTCAGCTTCTTCTAATTCTGTTAGTTTAAATGTGTCTAATTCAATTTCTTTTTCTCTCGGGCTATTTTTCGCATAACATAGTTTTATGTTTTTTGCATCTGTTCTAAAATATAGTTCATATTTGTTTTCGTTCCAGAAATATCGTTTTATTTCAAACAGTTCTTCATTTGTTATTGGTTCTGAAATAAGAAAAAATGAAGTATTAGCATTTTTTGGACTATCATAAACAAAAATATTGTTTTTGATATTTTGGAGGAGTTTTGAATTTTCAGGAATTGAAATATTCTTATGTTTAATATCAGAATCGAAAGAAAAATCAATGCTATCAAAGAATTTTCTTATATTATTCATCTAATAATCCTCCTAAAAATTAAAATTTCTTTACAAATTTAATAATATTATTTTAACTGTTCTGTTTTTTTTATAATATATGTTAAGTTTTATTTTAATATGCTGGATAAAAAGAATTTATCCATGTGTAAATAATAACCTTAATTCAAATGGGATGGAATATAATAACACAGGATTTTGTTATACTTCACCCAATGTTATTATATTTTGGTGTATTATCCCTAAATTTTTTTCGCACATTTTAATAAAATTACCCTACAATTCTCCCTCAAAAACCCCAATCAATTTTTTTTCTTCTTTTTCCCAGCTTAGCTCATTTGCAGCTCTTTTTAAGTTTTTTTTCCAGGTCTTCAAAGTGTCTTTGTTTGCAAGGATTTGGTTTAGCTTTCCTGCAATGTTTTCAGGTTTATGGTTGTCTATCAAATCACCGATTTCGTATTTTTCGATAATGCGTTTTATCTCAACTAAATCAGAAGCAAGAACAGGTACTCCTGCATGAATATAATCGAACAATTTATTTGGGAGACTGTAGCGATAGTTTATGTTTGTGTCTTTGTCGAGGGTTAAACCAATGTCGGCATAAATTGTATAATTATAAAGTTTTTCAAAAGCTTGTTTTGGTATGAATTTAACTTTGTTTTCAATTTTTAAATCAACAGTCATTTTTTTAAGAATTTCAATAACATCGCCACCTCCGATAATTAAAAATAATGCGTTATCAACATATTGCATTGCTTGAACAGCTTCTTCGGCTCCACGGTCGATATTAATTCCGGCACCTTGCAGTAGAATGATTTTTTTATCAGCAGGAAGTCCGAGTTCTTTTCTGCTTCGAAGATTTTTAAATTTTCTTTTTACGGGAATGTTTCTTACAACTGTTAAATCCTTTCCGTATTCTTCATGATATAATTTTGCGATAGAATCGTTAACAGTAATAATGTTTTTTAGCTTGGGGAAAATCCACTTTTCGATTCTTTGCCACACTTTTTTTGCCCATCTGACTTGAAGTTCGGGAACTCCACAAAAATACTCATGGCTGTCGTAAACAATAGGAACATTTTTTATTTTGTGAATTAAGAAATTTGGAAGCAAAGTGTCGAGGTCGTTAGAAACTAAAAGAGCTGCTTTTTTGAATAGCAGTAAAAAAAATAATCTGAAATTATATTCTGCATAAAACAAAGGACCTTTATTAAAAAGCAGGCACATTCTCTTGAGCTTATATTTTCGGTCATTGATGATTTTACCGGTTTCGAGTTTCCTGCCAATTAACAAAACTTCATAGCCGAGTTTTGTTAAAGTGTTGCATGTTCTGTCAACCCGTTGGTCTGTTAGTAAGTTATTTGTAACCGATACAATTGCTTTTTTCAAAATATAGTGTGATTTTCTTTTTGCGAATTTAAAAAAAATGTAGTTAATCAGTCCTAAATAAAAAAAGCCACAGATTCACAGATTTTAAAAAACACTATTATTTTAATATTATAAATCAAGTTTTTTAGTTGTATGATTGACTATTAGCGAAGTAAAATAATAATGCTATTATCTCTAAATTACAAATAAAAAAAATATTTTTTATTATTTGTAAGACAATCTGATGAAATTATATTTATAATTGTTTTTTTAATCTGTTAATCTGTGGCAAATAATTATTCATTAAGACTTTATTTTGACTAAACAGTAACATATTTATTTATAAAATAAAAAAGATGAATGAAAAGAATTAATTTTGTCTTATAAAAATTCTATTAATGAAAATCGAAAAAAATAAATCTTTAAAATCATATAACACTTTTGGTATTGATGCAAAAGCCGAATATTTTGTTAATCTTAATACAAATGAAGAAATAATTTCTTTTTTGAAAAAAGATGAATTTAAAGATTTGAATAAATTAATACTTGGAGGTGGGAGTAATATTCTTTTTACAAAAGATTTTGATGGAATAGTTTTGAAAATCAACAACAAAGGAATTAATATTGTAAAAGAAGATGAAAACTATATTTATATAAAAGCTAAAGCAGGAGAAAACTGGGAAGAGTTTGTGAACTTTTGTATCGAGAATAATTATGCAGGAATAGAAAATCTTTCGATGATTCCTGGAAATGTTGGTGCTGCATCTATTCAAAATATCGGGGCTTATGGAGTTGAATTGAAAGATGTTTTTTTTGAACTCGAAGCTATTAATATTGAATCGGGAGAGATAAAAACTTTTTCAAAAGAAGACTGCAAATTTGGTTACAGGTACAGTATTTTTAAAGATGCTTTAAAAAATCGATACATTATTTTATCGGTAATTTTAAGATTAAATAAACATGCTATTTTAAAAATTAAATATGGTTCAATTCAGCAGGAATTAGAAAAGATGGGAGTTGAAAAAGTTGATATTAAAGCCATAGGAAAAGCAGTTT
>CAYLPA010000015.1:0-27951 GCA_964385385.1 uncultured Saprospiraceae bacterium
TCTTTTGCAAGAACATTTTCTAAGCCCTGAAATGTTTTAGCTGTTAGTTTCAAAACGGTATAAATTAATTATAAGAAAAAATATTTTTAGCAAAATTAGATAAAATTTGCCTTTTTATTATTTTTCTTTTCTCTCAGCCATTCAGCACTTAGACCTAACAGGTTTATCTTCGAATTCAATTGAATATAAAATGATATATTCTGCTTATAATTTATTAAAACCTGTTAGGTCTTGAAAAGATTAAAAAACCCCAGATTAATTAAGGGTTTATGTAATATATTTCTTGTTTTAATATGCCATTGTTAATAAGTGAGTTAATAACATATTTTTTTTTTTTTTAATTTTGTTTGTTTTTATTTCTAATTTCACTAAACAAAAATTTTAATAAAAATGACGTCATTGATTATTAACTTTTTGCGTTACAATTAAATTATTGTTTAATTAAAAAATTTAAATCATGAAAAAAATTATTTATTTTTTTTGTATTTCTCTTTTTTATCTTCTTGTATTAAAAGGAGAAGTTCAAGCTCAAGTAGTTGGAGAAGTAATAGACGGAGTTCCAACTTTCACTGTTGATATAGACGAATTAATTGCTACCTACAATGCAAATTTATTAGAAGTTTCTGGAATTGATGGAGAATTTAACGCAGCTGAACTAAAGATTTACGATGAAGGTGGGTACCTTTTAATATTTAGCGGACCAGATTATAAATCAGTATTCTTGGCTTCAAATGAAGACAATCAAGTAATGGTAGCAGGCGGTACATCATGTACAACGTCTGATTGTGCAAGTGAAAGTACCGGTTGTGTTCCTAAGTCTTTTTTAAAAGGTTGTACCCCTTGTAATAATATAGGTAAATGTACTAGAACGACTTCAAATATGTCTATGATTGAAGCTTGGTAATTCAACAAAATAGAATGGCAGTACAGTAATGTATAAGGGAAGTAAAAGGATGAAAAATTCTTTATGGAGGAGTAATAGGATATAATAGCGTTCCACATAAAGTTTTTCCTGATGGTCATGAAATAATCAGATGTAAAGGACGTGGTGTGAATAAGTGTATATGCCCCCTATTTTAAAAAATAGTAATTATGAAAAGAATTTATGCATTGTTATTAATTTGTATTATTTTACCTAACATAGTAAGTACTCAGGTAATAAAAGGTAACATAGAACTTAATAAAGATTGGGAAAGTACAATATATATTTTAAAAGCTACAGATTTTAAATCAATAAAAAATGGTAGTATGTTACTTTTATATGATTCTGTAAAAGTTGACAAAAACGGATTATTTGAATATATATTTAAAGATGAAGAGTTTGAAGGGTTTTACCGATTTAATGCAGTTAAAGTTGGAAGATTACCTTCTACTATAGCTACGGATAATCATTTTTATATAATACCATCTAAAGATGTTGAAATAAATGTATCAGGAAAGATAAATAAATTATGGGATGTAAGTTTGAAATTTTCGAATAAAGATGACCCAAATCAAGAACTATTTGATTTTACGTCTATTTATGAGCCTTTAAGAATTTATTACGATAGCTGCGATGTTTTAATTAAATCTGATTCTACGGTTATCCCCAATTGTATGCAAGGTTATATAAAACTATGTAAGGATTTGAATCAATACGCATATTTGACCTTGAATGATTATAAATTGAAACATACGATAATTATAGCTTCAATTAGTTTAATGCAAACAAATTATTTTAATGAAAATAAAGGAAGCTATGAAAAAATCAAAAACAGATTACTTGAATTGGACAGTAATTCAGTTTTAATTTCAACATTTATTAATTTTGTAGAAAAGCCACAATCACTTATTAATAGAAAAGTAGAGTTCAATATTAAAGATATTAATGGCAAATTAATCACTATTGATAGTATTAATTCCAAATATATATTGTTGGATTTTTGGGCTTCATGGTGTACTCCGTGTCGTAGGAAGAACAAAACATTATTGAAAGAACTAAATAGTCTTTTTTCTAATAAGCAACTTTGTGTTGTTAGCATAAGTTGTGATAAGGATAAACAAAGATGGATAAAAGCAAATAAAGATGATAATATCACATGGATTAGTTTATGTGATTTGAAAGGTTCAAAATCACAATTAATTAAAGACCTTCAAATAAGTGCATATCCAACGTTAATATTACTCGACCAAAATAAAATCATTATTAGAAACAATTTAGCTTCGTATTCAGATGAACAAGTTATTGAACAAATCAAAGCACTAATTAACATCTCAAAATAGCGTTGCGAATAATTAATTTTCTCAATCAATAGAAAGACAAAAAACAGATTTATAATATTGTGATGTGTAAAAGTTATAGTTTTATTCTTTTCATATTATTATCAATAAATTCATTTCCTCAAAATAAAAAACTCAAACTCGACTCAAACTCTTTTAATTCTATTTATCGCATTTCAGCATCAGGAATGCATAGTAGTGAATCCAAGCTATTCACTTTTATTCTTAAAGATAATATTGATGCAGGATTTCGTAAACAAATCAGTGCAAATACCGAAATTCGTTCAAAATTAAAACAAGAACTTGCTTTTATCAATTTCAAAGATTCAATTATACGTAAGGAGTTTGATTGATTTTTTTTGGAAACTGTTTTTATAACAAAGAAAAACAGTAAATCTGTTTTCAGTTTTGTTGTTGATGGTTCTTTGCTAAGCACTTACAAATATTCTGTAGATGATGGAGAATTACAAAAAGACAAAAAAGGGGGCTTTCTTTGCCCGAGTTTAATATCTGTTGACTATGGATTTGAAAAAAAGTTATTTAAGAAATCTCGCCTTAAAATTTGTTATATTGCTTTTGATGGAGAAATAAAACGGATTGGTAAAAATTTTGTTGATGACAACAAATATTTATTCAAAGGGAAAGCTCAATATTTTAAAGTTGATTATAGTTTTAATTTGGTTTTAGATATTAAAGAAAATATCGGCAAAAATCTAAAAATAAAATCGTTAGTAACATTAAATACTAAAGGTTTATCACAGGATAATATTATTTTTAGATTGGATAATAAATTTTTTTTACCATCACAAAAAACCTTGAAATAATATTTTCAACGAAAGCTATATATAATCCTTCAATTTCTTATCAGGTTTATTGGTACAATGAACTTTGTTTAAGTTTTTGTTTTAGGAAAAAAATAGAATTTAACAAGAAAAATTAATTTGTTTAGACCTAACAGGTTTCGCTTCAATTACATTTTAATAAAAATTTAATATTCTGCTGGTAATAAATATAAACCTGTTAGGTCTTGTAACAAACACATTGAAAGAGTGAGAGAAATTAGAATTTAATTTTCAAAAAAAATACAAGCTGTTTTTCTGATATAATCTTATCTTTGCTAAAATATTTTATAGAAATATAATATGTCAAACAAATGAAATTGAGGGATAAAGAACTTGATAAAGGGTGGGTACAAATTGTACCCCACTTGAAATGATTGCAAATGATGGAAAGAAAGAAAAGAAAAATTCGAAGGTTCTGAAGAGAAATACATGAAAAATGATAAGATAACTTGATGAAAAAAATAATAGATAAAATATTTATAACAACAATTTTTTTAATTTTAACTGCTTGTGCTGTTATTGTTCCTCCAAGTGGGGGTGATAGAGATGTTGAACCACCGAGTTTTATTAAAAGCATACCACCGAATTATTCGAAAAATTTTAATGAAACAAAAGTTAGAATATATTTTAACGAATATATAAATTTGAATGATGTTAATGGTCAGGTAGTAATTTCTCCGCCAATTGAAAATATTCCAGAATTCAAATTGCGAGGCAAATCATTGATTTTTTCAATTGATGAGCAATTGAAAGACAATATGACTTACACTATTTATTTTGGAAATGCTATTGAAGATTTTACCGAAAACAACACTATGCTCAATTTTCAATATGTGCTTTCAACCGGAGCTTATGTTGACTCGCTTTCAATTTCAGGAAACGTAAGTAATGCTTTCACTCTTGCAGAAGAAAAAAACATCCTTGTGATGTTGTATAATGAAAAATATGATTCTATTCCTTATAAAGAAAAACCATATTATGTTTCCAAAACTGATGAAAACGGGAAATTTCATTTAGACAATTTAGCAAATGGAAATTATAAAATTTTTGCCCTTGAAGATGCAAACAATAATTATATTTATGATTTACCAAACGAAAGAATTGCATTTATTGACAGTTTGTTGCCCGCTGAAATAATTCATAAAACTGTTGTAGATACTAATGTTACAGATAGCCTAATTTCAGATAGCACTATTATCAAAATTATAAACTATGAATTGTTTTTGTTTGAAGAAGCTGACACAATTCAAAGAATTTTTAAATCAAAAGCTGTTGAAATTGGAAGATTGAAATTTATTTTTAAAGAATCTGTAACAAATCTAAAAATAAAACCTTTGAATCATAAATTTGAAAATGATTGGAAACTCGATGAATTTAATCTTACAAAAGACACCCTGAATTGCTGGCTAACAAATGTAGAAGTTGATTCGTTGATTCTTGAAATTAGCGATGATGGTGAAATTCTCGACACAGTTGAATTAGCCCTGCAAACAAAGGGGAATATGAAAAAGAAAGACTTAAAAGTATTACCAACTTCATTAACATTAAGTCCAAATGTTAGAAATAATCGAAGTTTCGATTTTTATAAATCGATTCAAATTACATTTTCTGAGCCTATTGCAAACTATGATCTTTCAAAAATTGTTCTTGCTGAAAAAGTAGATACAATTTATGATACTCTTAAAACTGTAATATTTTTTAAAGATAGTGTCATTAAAAGAAATTTAAAGATTGATTATGATTTTGAAGTGACAAAAAAATATAGTTTATTTATTCCACCGAGTGCTTTTAAAGGAATTTATGAACTTGAAAACGATACATTGAAATTAAGTTTTTCTACTACAGAACTTGAAAATTACGGAATAATTTTACTCAAAATGAAATTGCCGGAAACACCGGATTCAAATTACATTGTACAGCTTTTAGATTCAAAAGAAAATGTTTTAAAAGAAAAATTCATTAAATCAAATGGACTTTTAAAATTTGAATTTTTAAATCAAGGAAAGTATAAATTGAAGGCTTTTAGTGATGTTAATAATAATTTAAAATGGGATACAGGAGATTATATGAAAGGAATACGAGCCGAGAAAGTTTTTTATTTTCCTAATGATATTACTATCAGAGCAAATTGGGATTTGGAATTAGATTGGGATTTATTGAAGAAAGAAATAAAATAATTTATAATTTAATTTGCTGGTAAAAATATTTTATATATTTTTGCAGTCCAAAAAAAATGATATGAAAAGGACGTTTCAACCATCGAACAGAAAGAGAAAGAATAAACACGGCTTCAGAAAAAGAATGTCAACTGCCAATGGGCGTAAGATTATTAACCTAAGAAGAGCTAAAGGCAGAAAAAAACTCTCCGTTTCTGACGAGATGAAAAGTAAATAATTGGTAGAAATTCCAATGTATTATTTTGCTTTATAGTTCAAAACCTGTTTAGAAGATATTTATTCATATCTTCTTTTTTATTTTATACCAATTCCTGTAATTCTATCACCAACAATTTAAGTCAAAAGATTACCTGATTAATCATTTACCTCTTATTATTCAATAATTATTTTAAATGTTTTTGTTCTACTATAATCAGTTATTTTCACAAAGTAAACACCAGATGTTAAATTGCTTAAATCAAAATCTTTAATAAAGTTGTTTGAAAGTATTTCGATTTGCTCTTGGATAATCAAGTTTCCGGTTACCCCATACACTTGAATAAAAAGATTCTGATTTATTGGTGCATTTTTATATTTAAAAGTAAAAATACCTTTATTAGGATTGGGATAAAGTGAGAAAAAATAATTTATATTTTTAATGTCATTTAAAGATTCAGGAGTTCTACAGCAAATTTCGAGTTTAGGTCTTAATAATGAATCAACATAATCACTTGAACAGAATTTCATACTGTTATATAATGATTTATTTATTATTTCCAGCATCATTCCATAATTTGATTGAGGATTATTATACCAATCAATAACAAAATTTATAATATCAATATTTGGATAATTCTGGTTTGGTGAAATACTTGTAGCAAGATAGACTTGATTTATATTTGAAGTTGATGGCATTGTATTCCATGTAACTGTGTTTTCATTCCATTGTGAAGTAACTTTTTTTAAATAACAAGCATTATCTCCTGCTTGACCTGCTGATGAGTTTAATATAGGATTGTGAAATAGAGAAAGTTTTGCACTTATTATATTGGTATTTTGCGGCAAAGATGATAAATCAAACTGAATCAAAGAATATCCTTTTGCTTCTATTCCTGAAAATGTCCAATCAAATGAGATAAATTCATTACTATTTCCGATATTATTATTAGGATTTAATTCAAATAATGTAGCATCTTTTCCTAAAGTTGAATTTGGTTGTAGTGTAATTGTGATTTGAGAAAAACCATTGCAAACTATGAAACTTAGTACTCCTAAAAATAAAATTTTTATTCTTTTCATTTTTTTAAAATTTATATAGATAATATTTGATTAAGAACCTTTGTTAATATATTGAATTTAGAATTATGATTTTTATTTTTTGCAAGATAGTGATTAGTATTGTACTATCAAAATTTATTTACATTTATTTTTGAAAATTTTTGATATTTCTATGTGTTAATTCTATCAAGTTTAGTAATATTGTGATATTTGGTTTTTTATCAAACTTAATTGACTATTTAATTTTTCAGTAATATAAATTGAATATTTAAGAGAAATACTTAATAATGCGAATCAAGGGTTAAGAATATTTTTGCCACAAAGACATTAAAACACAAAGTTTCACTAAGTTGTAATTTGTGTTTTTTATTTTCTTTGTGAATTTTTTTGAGTCTTTGAGTCTTAGTGGCTATAAAAGAATAGGTTAGGAAATTCAACCATTGATTTGCATTAATAAGACACTAATTGAATAATTTTATTTATTCATGAATTTATAACAGCATTAATGGGTCAATAGTTACAATTTTATTATTTTAGCAAAAAATTATAATTAATAATTAATATGCCTTTATTACGATTTATATTTTTGATAATAATTATTTATTATGCTTTTCGTTTGTTGATTAGATATGTTTTACCATTGTTTGTAAAACTATATTTAAAAAATGTTCAAAAGAATTTTTATAAACAAAATCCTAATGCCAGACAAGATGACAAAAGAAAAGATGGTGATGTGAAAGTAGATTATGTTCCCAAGAAAGATGGAAAAGATAATGACATTGGTGAATATGTGGATTTCGAAGAAATTGATGATTAATAAAAAATAAAAAATGATGAAGATAAATTTAAAATTTAAAGATTTTGTTCCTTACATTATTGGAGTACTTTTATTTATTGTAATTGGATTTGTTTATTTTAATCCAGTGCTTGAAGGGAAAAAATTAGAGCAACATGATATTAAAGTTTGGGAAGGTTCTTCAAAAGAAATAAATGATTTTAGAAAGGAGTTTAAAGAAGAGCCACTTTGGACTAATTCTATGTTTAGTGGAATGCCTGCATTTATGATATCTGTTCAACATAAAACTAATATTGGAAATTATATTGACAAATTTTTCAGACTTGGATTGCCACATCCTGTATATATGTTATTTTTAACCTTCATGGGATTTTTTATTTTGCTTTTAGTTTTAAAAGTTGACCCATGGTTGAGTATCGCAGGGGCAATTGCTTTTGCATTTTCATCATATTTCTTCATAATAATACAAGCAGGTCATAATTCCAAAGGAGTTGCAATAGCATATATGGCTCCTGTAATTGCGGGAATAATATTAAGTTTTAGAGGAAAACATTTATTAGGGGCTATCATAACGGCACTCTTTCTTACATTGGAAATAAGAAACAATCACCTTCAGATTACATATTACTTACTTATTATCGTTTTTATACTGGGAATTTTTGAATTAATTCACAAAATCAAGACAAAAGAATTTCCTAATTTTCTTAAATCTATTGGCTTTTTACTTATTGCTGTAATAATTGCTGTTGGTATAAATTTTTCAGCATTATGGACAACTATTGAAATAGGAAAGTATTCGATGCGTGGAGGAACTGAGTTAACTATTGAAAAAGATAAAAGTTCTAGTGGATTAGATAAGAAATATGCAACAGCATGGAGCTATGGCATTGGAGAAACTTGGAGTTTATTGATACCAAACGTAAAAGGAGGAGCTAGCGGATATCTTGGAAATAATAAAAAAGCAATGGATAAAGTTGACCCGCAATTAAGACAAAGTGTTGCAAATGGAATGAGTTATTGGGGAAAACAACCAAGCACATCGGGTCCAGTTTATGTAGGGGCGATTATTGTATTTCTTTTTATCCTTGGTTTATTTATTGTTAAAGGAAGAATGAAATGGGTTTTATTAACTGCTACAATTGTATCAATAATATTTTCTTGGGGTAATAATATTATGTGGTTTACAGATATTCTTCTGGATTATTTGCCCGGTTATAATAAGTTTAGAGCGGTATCAATGATTTTAGTGATTGCTGAGTTTTGCATTCCTTTATTGGGGATACTTGCTTTGGAAAAAATTATTGAAACCCCCAAAATTGTTAAAGAAAAAAGCAAGCAATTCTTTATAGCCTTTGGCTTAACAGGTGGTTTGTCCTTAATATTTTACCTTATCCCCGGTTTATTTGATTTTATTAAAGAAGGAGAATATGAACAAATAGTTCAATCAATAACTCAGCAACTTCAGGGAGCAGGGAAGTCACAAGATGAAATAAATCAAACAATAAATCAATTTGCTCCTGCTTTCATGGAAGGAGTTGAACAAGCCCGAATAGCAATCTTTAAAGCAGATGCAATACGAAGCTTTTGGTTTATACTTTTAGGAGGTGCTCTCGTTTGGTTATTTGGTATGAAGAAAATTAATAAAACTGTTTTGATTATTGCTTTGATTGCATTGTTTTTAATCGATATGGGAACAGTTAATAAGAGATACTTAAACAATGATAATTTCAAAAGAAAAAAAATAATACAGAATCCATTTACTCCAACAGATGCTGACAAACAAATCCTTTTAGATAATGACCCTGATTTCAGAGTGCTGAACACTACTGTAAGTACATTTAATGATGCAAGTACTTCATATTTTCACAAATCAATTGGAGGTTATCATGGTGCAAAAATGCAGAGATATCAAGATTTGATTGAATACCAAATAAGCAAACAAAATATGAGTGTTCTTAATATGCTTAACACAAAATATTTTATTGTATCAACTCAACAAGGTCCTATGGCACAAAGAAATCCTAATAATTTAGGTAATGCTTGGTTTGTTGATAATTATAAATTAGTTGAAAATCCCGATTCGGAGATTTTAGCACTTTCAAATTTTGATCCTGCAAAAACAGCTATAATTGACAAAAGGTTTGCAAATATGGTTGAAGAACATAAATTTATTAAAGATAGCCTTGCTAAAATTTCATTAATTAGTTATAAAGCAAATGAGTTAAAATACAAGTATAATAGCAGTAATGAACAATTAGTAGTTTTTTCAGAAATATATTATCCTAAAGGTTGGAATGCATACATTGATGGGAAAGTACTACCACATTTTAGAGCAAATTATGTTCTTAGAGCTATGATGGTGCCTTCTGGTGAACATGAAATAGTATTCAAGTTTGAATATAAACCCTATATTATTGGAGAAAAGGTTTCATTATATTTTTCAATAATTTTCGTAGTATTTTTAGCATTTATAATTGGATTTTATATTAAGAAATACTATTCAAAAAAGAATATCATATCCGGATAATAATGAAGAAGGTTCTAATAATTACATATTATTGGCCTCCTAGTGGAGGAGCAGGAGTTCAAAGGTGGCTTAGATTTGTTAAAAACCTCAGAAATTTTGGATGGGAACCCATTGTTTACACAACAGAAAATCCAATTTATGCATCATATGATGAAAATCTTATTTCCGAGATACCTCAGAAAATTCAAACTTTTAAACATAGAATAAAAGAACCCAACAATTTTCTCGGAAATCTTTTTTTTTGGAAAAAATCAAAAAATTCTATAATCTATCAAAACCAGCAACAAAAGGGAGAAAAAAGGTCAATAACACAAAAACTTTTATGGTTTATAAGAGGGAATTTTTTTATTCCAGATTCCCGATTTTTATGGATAAAACCTTCTGTAAAATATTTAAGTAATGTTTTATCTGAGAATAAATATGATTTAATTATTTCTACCGGTCCGCCACATTCTTTGCACTTAATTGGTAAAGCACTAAATTTAAAATTTAAAATTCCATGGATTGCAGATTTTAGAGATCCTTGGACTTCTATGGATTATCTTCAGGAAATGTTTCTCACAAAATTTGCCTGGAATAAACATAAACGTTTCGAAAAAAGTGTCATAGAATCAGCTAATGAAATTATTGTTGTTGGGCAAACAATGTTCAATGAGTTTAAAGAAAAATATGACAAAAATTCTGTAATAATATATAATGGTTATAATGAATTACCTAAAGAAATACCATCAAATGGTTTAGACGAAAAGTTTACTATTGTTCATGTTGGTTCATTCCTAAAAAAGAGAAATTGTGATGATTTGTGGGAAGTACTTTTTGAGCTGACAAAAGATAATAAGTCATTTTCTGAAAATTTGGAAATCAAGTTAGTTGGTGGAATTGCTCCCGATGTTATTGAATCTATCAAACGATACAAACTTGATGTTTGCCTAAATAAGATAGATTATGTTCCTTATCAAAAGACATTAGTTATTTTAAATTCCGCTCAGGTTCTATTGCTTCCAATCGATAGAATTTCTAATGCAGAATTTGTTTTAACAGGAAAGTTATTTGAATACCTAAAAGCAAAAAGACCAATTTTAAATATTGGACCAACTAATGGAGATGCCGCTGAAATAATTAAAAATTGTAATGCAGGATATTGCTGTAGTTTTAATGATAAAGAACAAATAAAAAGGAGTGTTTTAGAAATGTATGAATTATTCCTTCAAGGAAAAAACATTATTAACTCAATAAATGTTGAACAATATTCAAGTTATGAACTTACTAAGCAATTAGCTCAATTATTTAATAAAACAATTCAAATCGCATAAAACAATTTAAATAAAAAACTAAAGTACAATATGTTAAGAATACTTACTATTATAGGAGCCAGACCGCAATTTATCAAAGCATCTGCCATTAGCAGAGCAATAAGAACCAATTATTCTAATCAAATACATGAGATTATTATTCATACCGGACAACATTATGATAAAAAAATGTCTAATGTTTTCTTTGAAGAACTTGAATTGCCAAGGGAAAAATACAATTTAAACATTGGTTCAGGAAGTCATGCGGAGCAGACAGCAAAGATGATGATTGAAATTGAAAAGATTGTTTTTAAAGAAAATCCTAATGTAATTCTTCTTTATGGCGACACTAATTCCACTTTAGCAGCTTGTTTGGTTGGTATAAAAATTCAAATTCCAATAATTCATGTTGAGGCAGGTGTTAGATCTTATAATAAAAAATTTCCTGAAGAAGTAAATAGATTAATATGCGACCATATGTCTTCCCTTCTTTTTGTTCCTTCTGATGCAGGTATTGATTCTCTTAAAAAGGAAGGAATTACTATTCAGAGTGAGCCAAAATACCCAATTAATGCAGACAATCCGATGGTTTTTAGGTGTGGTGATATAATGTATGATAATACTCTGTTTTTTCTTGACAAAGTTGAACAAAAAGAAAAAGACCTTTATGAAAAATATAGCTTTGATAAAAATGATTTCATCTTAGCTACGATGCATAGGCCAAGTAATGTAGACAAAACCAATACACTAAAAAGTATTCTTACAGGATTTAATGCAATCATTAAAGAACATAATAAATCTATTATTCTTCCTTTGCATCCAAGAACAAAGAAGAACCTTAATCAAACACCTGAGTTAAAAAAATTAATTTCGAATAATAAATTACATATTATTTCTCCCATTTCTTTCTTGGAAATGTTAATATTAGAAAAGAGTGCTGACCTGATTATTACAGATTCGGGAGGTGTTCAAAAGGAAGCTTATTTTCTTAAAAAGCCCTGTTTAATTATGCTTGAAGAAACACCATGGCCTGAGTTGATTGAAAGTAAAAATGCTTTGCTTGTTGGCTCCGATTCTAAAAAAATAATTGAAGGTGCTTATCATTTTTTTGTTGAGAAAAAAGATTTAAATTTTGCTCCATTGTATGGAGATGGAAGAGCTTCAGAGTATATTTGTGAAGAAATGATAAAAATACTAAAATAATAATTTCAGTTATTCTACAACAATTTTTAATTAGCAAAAATTTAATCTCAAAAATAATTTCTATTTTTACCAATCATTGTTTTAAAGTGTAAAATAGTTTTTTAAATAAATTAAGATGAAAGAATTTGGATTTAATAAAATAAAAGTTGTTTTAGTTCTTGGGCCACATCCTGATGATGGTGAGTTTTCAAGTGGTGGAACAATTAGCAAAATGTTAGAAAATGGAATAGATGTTCATTATGCTGTTTTCAGCATGTGTGAAAAATCAATTCCCGAAGGTTTTGCTCCCGGAGTCATAAAAAAGGAACTTTTAGAAGCAACAAATTTCTTAGGAATAAAAAAGGAAAATCTTCATCTGTTTGATTATGAAGTTAGAGTTTTTCCTAAATACAGGCAGGAAATACTTGAAGATTTAATTAAAATCAAATCAGAATTACATCCTGATTTGGTTTTAATGCCGAGCAGCACTGACATTCATCAAGACCATAAAACTATTTATGAAGAAGGTCTTAGAGCATTTAAAAACTCCAGTTTGTTGGGCTATGAAATGCCATGGAATAATTTCAGCTTCAATTCAAATTTGTTTGTAACATTAGAAGAAAAACATTTAACAAAGAAAATTAAAACTCTGGAGTTTTATAAATCTCAATATAAAAGAACATATTCTTCAGAAGAATATATTCGGTCCTTAATGAAATTTAAAGGAATGCAAATTCAGGAAGAACTTGCCGAAACTTTTGAAATTTTAAGATGGAAAATATGATAACAATAAAAGAAATACTTAATTATTTTAAAACAAATTCGTTTAGGATAATAAATGCAAAAGTCAACGAAACGACTGAAATTATTGGACCTCGAAATATTGTTGAAGCAACAGAAAATCACATTTCATTTTTATCACAAAAATATAAAGATAAAAGTTTTGAGTTATTGATTAATTCCAAAGCTTCAATTATTGTTACTGACGAAGAAATATTTAAATCTTTAGATGAAAAACAAAAAGGATTAATATGTTCAGTAATTATTATTTCTGACAATCCCAAAAATGATATGGTTGAATGCTTAAATCGTTTTTTTAGTGAGGATAAAGAAATTGGAATTCATCCTTCCGCTGTTGTTCATAAAAGCGTAGTAATTGGGAAAAATTCTTCAATAGGCGTAAATTCTGTGATTGATAAAAATGTAAAAATTGGAGAAGATTGTGTAATCGGAGCAAATGTTCATATTCAAAAAGGTACTGTTATTGGAAACAGAGTTGTTATTCGTTCAAATTCTACGATAGGAAATTGGGGTTTTGGTTTTGTTAAAAATGAAGATGGTACTAATAAATCTTTTCCACATTTCGGAAACGTAATTATTGAAGATGATGTTCAAATTGGTAGCAGCACTTGCGTTGATAGAGGTTCATTAGGAGATACAATAATTGAAAAAGGAGTAAAGATTGATAATCTTGTCCATGTTGCTCATAATGTTTTTATAGGCGAAAACAGTTTGATAATTGCTTGCACAATGATAGGAGGCAGCACTATTATTGGTAAAAATTCATGGGTAGCACCGTCTGTAATTCTTCGCAATGGTATTAAAATAGGTGAAAATACAACTCTTGGAATGGGATGTATTGTTACAAAAGATGTTGATGATAATAAATCTGTTGCAGGTTCACCCGCGATGGAGCTTAATGATTTTAAAATCTTATTGAAAAACCAAAAGGAAATACTAAAAAAATTAAAAGAATAAACAAATGAAAAGAATAACTGTATTAACTGCACTGTTACTTTTTATTGCTAACATAGTTTTTTCTCAAACTACAATAGTTTTGCAACCGGATGCAGAAACAGGTAAAGACGCTATGATAGATAGTAGATTACCAAATGGATTCATAGGTTCAGGGATTACTCAGGAATTAAATGCCTTAGCTTGGACAAATTCATCAACTGAAACCATTGAAAGAGGGTTGATTGAATTTGACCTTTTATCAATTCCTTCCGGTTCAATTATTAATAGTGCTTTTCTAACATTGTATAACGATTCAACATCGTCGTGTTTTAATGGGCACCATTCTTCTTTAAGTGGTTCTAATCAATCTGTTTTAAAGAGAATAATAACTAATTGGAATGAAGATATTGTAAATTGGAATAATCAACCAAATACTACAACTCAAAACGAAGTAATTTTGGCTCAAAGTATAACTCCAAATCAAGATTATACTAATATTGATGTAACAGCAATTATACAAGATATGATTGATAATCCAACTTCAAGTTTTGGTTTTTTGCTTATGCTTCAAACAGAACAGTATTATAGATGCTTGTTATTTGCATCAAGTGATCACCCGGATTACAACAGACACCCCAAATTAGAAATAACTTATACTACTAATATTGGAATTAATGATAATAAAGAATTATTAGATTTGGTTGAAATTTATCCAAATCCAACAGATGATTTATTATTTATTAAGTTTAATCAAATAAAAGATAAATCTGTTTTAGTTAATATTATTGATTCACAAGGAAAATTAGTTTTAAATACTCAATTAGAATCTACAATTGAGGCACCTTTTAAGATACATTTAAAAAATTACCCTGCCGGTATATATTTTATTAAAATTCAGGGAGAGACTTTCATTAAAAATAAAAAAGTTATTGTTTATTAGAATTAGATATAAAATTTTTAGGATAATTTTAAAGATGAATATCTTCACCAAATGATTTATTGTCAAAGAAAATATTAAACCAAATTTCTGTAGAAATTATTTTCCATAAAATATTTCCATTAGCTTGATTACCGTTAAAATAATCTTTTTTCACTTTATCAATTAATTTGTAATTATATATCCCGCGGTTTTTGTATTCTTCTGAAGCAAAAATACCATCGAGCATCGGTTTGAGTTGTTTTTTTAACCAGAAAGCTTCACCCGGTGCAGTAAAACCAATTTTGTCTTTTCTTTCAGCAATTTCTTTTGGTGCAATTTTATTCAGAGCCATACGATGAATATACTTGCCATAGTTGCGATTTACTTTATAATCGCTAGGTAGTTTAAATGCAAACTCAACAAGACGATAGTCAAGAAATGGAACCCTGCTTTCTATGGAATGAGCCATAGAATTACGGTCTTCGAAATGTAATAAAGTTTGTAGAAAAACTGTCATTACCTGATTATACAAGAAGTTTGATAGTTTCGAAGAATTTAGGTTTTTTATGTCTGAAAATGTTTTAATGTATTTAGGAGAAATTGTCAAAACTTGTGTAAAATATTTTTTTGCTTCTAATTTGTATAAAGCTCTTTCATTCATAAATAATGTAAGCCCGGTTTTTATAAGTTTTGAAGCAGTATTCCCTTTTTTGTTATATTTTAAATACTCAGGCATTTCTTTGCAAAGTTTTGCAAATTTTAAATTCTTTATTAGGTCAGCATAATATCTGTAGAAAGTATGGTTGTAGCCACCGGTTATTTCGTCGCTGCCTTGTCCGTCAAGCAAAACAGTTACATTGTTGGCTCGTGCCAACTTCATGACATAATATTGCGACATCACACTTGAACTGGATACCGGTAAATCATGATGAAAAGTTATTTTTTGCCAATCTTTGAGAATATCTTCAGGAGTAGGAGATATTAGATGAGGAATAGAGTTTGTTCTTTCGTTAACGAGATTTATCCATTTACGTTCATCGTAATAATCACCTAAAGGATAAAATGCCGAGAATGTTTTGAATCTTCTTTTTGTATGATTAACAGCAGAAACAACTATTGCACTTGAGTCGAGACCTCCGCTCAAAGCACTACCAACTTCAACATCGCTACGCATTCGAAGTTTTACAGATTCTTTGAATAAAGATAAATATTCTTCAATAGCATCGTCGAAAGGGATATTTAGAGTTTCGAAATTTTCTACATGTAAATCGTAATATCTTTTTTTCTCAAATTTCGATTCGTTTATTAAAAGATAATGAGAATGGGTAAGAGTGTTGATATTATTAAAAAGAGATTTTTCAGAGTTTATAAGGTAAGAACCAATTCTAAAAGTTTTATCAATTTCTTCTTCATTTAGTTTTACAGGTATGTCATGAAGTAAAATTTGTTTTATTTCACTACCGAAAATAAAAGTATTTCCATCGAAATAATAGTAGAATGGCTTTATTCCAAATCTGTCTCTTGCACAGAATAATTGTTTTTTATTATTATCCCATAAAGCGAAAGCCCACATTCCGTTGAATTTATTTAGGCAATCTGTTCCCCATTCTTTATAAGCATTAATTATTACTTCGGTATCGGTGGAGCTATGAAAATTATAGCCCTTTTTTATTAATTCTTCGCGTAATTCTATGTAATTATAAATCTCTCCGTTAAATACAATCCAATAATTTTTAGATGTATCAGACATTGGCTGGTGTCCTTTAGAAGTTAAATCAATTATTGACAATCGCCTGAAACCAAGTCCGAGATTTCCTTGTGAACTTCCGTTAATATTCTCGGAATTTTTTTTAATATCTTCTATTGTGTCTTTGCCAGATAAGTGTAAAATTTGATTTTCTTTAGTTTTTGCTAAAAGATAACCTTCGTCATCAGGACCTCTGTGCTTGATGATATCCGACATTTTTTCGAGCAGTTTATTGTTTACTGCTTTTCCGTTAATATTATATATCCCGCAAATTCCGCACATAAAAAATGATTTGTAAACAAAAATACAGCAAATATATTATGTTTATAAAATATTATTTGTTTTTTATTTAATAAGATTATTAATTAAGGTGAGCAGTTTTTCTTTTCTTTTTTCTTCTGTAAACTCTATTGCTATTCTATTTCTTGCTTTTTGTTGCAAAGTAGAAACATCTGAATTTAGTGCTTTATTAACCAACTCAACTAAATCGTTTTTGTTTTTTTTCATTAAAACAAAAGCTGTGTCATCAACAATTGCCGGAATAGCCTGAACATTTGAAACAATTGGAATGCATTCGCAAAGCATTGCTTCACATAATGAATTAGGGAATCCTTCGGAGAGAGATAATTGAAAATAGAATTGTGTTTTGCTAAAAAAATCTCTTAATTCAGAAGTTGATAGGGGAGGTAAAAAGATAATGTTTTTAGGTTTATCAATAAATTCTTTATTTGCTCCAATAAGATAGAATTTACAATCAGGAAATTCGGGAGCTATTTCAAAAATCAAATCTATTCCTTTTAAATTATTTATTACTTCGTCTCCGATATTAAAGGCAACGCTTACAAAAGTTTTTGGAATTTTTTCGGAATCTCTGAACCATTTTTTAGCATTATAGCCGTTATGAATTTCTGTAATTGGTTTATTCAGATTTTTGCAAAAACATTTAAATCCCTGTTTTTTATAATCATTATCTTGATATGAATATTCACATTCTATAAGAGCTTTATGTAATGTTACAATATGAGAAGATAAATGATAAGTCCATTTCGTGAATTTCCCAAGAATATATTTATTAAAATTTCCATAGTTTATTGAAGGAAAAGAAACACAGTCGTTGCCACCGTTGATTATTATAAATGGTTTGTTGAATGTTTTGGCAAACAGGGCAGGAAGAAGAGAAAGATAAGAGGCAAATTTGCAAATAATAATATTGGATTTTCTAGTATTAAAAACTAAAAATAGAAACTGTTTGATAAATAAGAAAAGTGTATAAATTTTTCTTTTAGGCAAAAACCCAAATTTAATAATAGAGTATTCTTCTTCAAAATAACTAATGTCCTTTTTAATAAAAGAAGAAATAGAAGGGTAGAAGTATAGAATGGTTTTTTTCATATTTGGTTATATGTAGGAGTTTATCTTAACATTCATGTTAATTGTTTACGCAATTTATGTTTAAATAATTGAAATTAGTTTTTTAATCTTTACTAATTTCTTTTGAAATATTTTTTCTTAGATTTTTTAATATTAGCCATTTTTTTAATCCCCCCTTGATGCTTTGAATTTCAATTGCTTCAAAGAAATTTAGTTTGTAAATAATAAATGGGAAAAGAATAATTAATATTATTCTAACAGCCACTTTTAGAATTATAATATTAAAATTAATTTGTGTTCCAATGTAATAAAATATTATTGCAAGAATTAGAACTATAAATATTTTACCCCACTCGAAAGAGAATTTATAGAATTTTTGAGAATAATAACTAATTATTCCTGTATTAATTATTTGTGCAATTAAAGTAGAAAAAGCTGCTCCCCAAAAGCCCCAAATCGGAATAAGAAAAATATTAAGAATAATATTAATGATAGCAGCTGATAGCGATGGAATAAGATAGTAAATTGTTTTGTTTTTTAACATGATACCTACGTTAACAAAATAATTCATACCATGAATAAGAAAATTTAAAGTAAGTATTGGAACAATTTGAAGACCTTTCCAATATTCATTATTAAGTACAAGAGGATGTAAAATGATTTTATAAAAGAAAAGAAATGATAAAATAATCAAAGAAAGTGCTAAAACATAATATGTTAACATTTTTTTGTAAAACCTTTTATTGTCCTTTTCCTTTTCTTGCTTAAACATATTTGGTAAATAGCTAATTCCAATTGACTGAATAAATACTAAATTTATAAAGTTTGCTATTCTATATCCAAACCCATACTTTCCTGTTTCAGCAGATGTGCTAAGCCAATTAATCATATACCTGTCACTTAAAGAGAAAATTAAAACACCTATACTTGACATTATTAAAGGAAAACCAAATGAAATACTTTTCCATAGTTTTTTGAAATCTAATTTGATTGTTATTCGTGGGATAATTATCCATATAATTCCAATTATAAATACTGTCCCTGACCCAATTAATCTTGCATACAAAATTCCTTCAATATCTAAGTGTTTGTAAACAACAAAGTAAATAGTTAGAGATAAGCTTATTATTAGCTTTAAAGCATTAAGAATTATGTATTGAAGTGATTTTTCTTCAAATTGTAATATTTGAATAGGAATTAGGATTAGTATTTCAAAAATTATAATTATTAAAGTTAATTTAACTAAAAATTGATAGTCAATATTACCAAATAAAAGGGATGTAAAGTTTTGAGAAAAAATAAATAATGCAAAAACTGACAACAGTGTTAGAAAAATATTACCTAAATAATTATTAAAAAGAAAAACTCCGTATTCCTTATTATCCTTTTCTTTATAAAAGTGTCTTTGATGTCCTGATACTATTCCAAAATTTAATAAAGATACAAGAGCAAGAATAGTAATTTCCAGAATAGTTAATATTCCGAAAGAATCAATTGATATAAAACCTGTGTAAACAGGAATTAGAATAAAACCAAGAAGTTTATTTAAAGCATTTCCAAAACCATATACCATGGTGTTTTTGCTTATTTTTTTTACTTTATCTAACATTTAGAATTTATTTAGTCTTGGATTTATTTGTGATTTAATAATTTAGTTTAAAAAACTTGAAATTAAATTAATTGTTATTCATCAAGTACACTTTTATACTTTTTTAACATAATTTGATAATCAAAACTTAATGCTTTTTCTTTACTGTTTATGAAAACTGTATCTCTTAGTTCAATATTAAAAAGCATTTGTTTTAAACCTTTTGTTAATTCAACTTCATTATTATTTTCAACTAGTAATCCATCTTCATTATGTGTTATTATCTCCGGTGGGCCAGTCGGACAGTTAGTTGAAACAACATGACCATTAGCAAACATTGCTTCAATTAAGGAAAGTGAAAAACTTTCCCATTTTGAAGATAATACATAAACATCAGATTTCGCTAAGTATTTGAAAGGATTAGATTTAAATCCTAAAAAATGTGTTGTTTCTGTAATTCCTAAATTTAAAGCTTGTTTTGTTAATTGAATTTTCAATTCTCCATCGCCTAAAATAATCAAATGAATATTTGGATCTTCTTTTGTGATATGCGAAAAGGATTTTAATAATAAGTGATAATTTTTAGGTTCACATAATCTTCCAACTGCAATTATATATTTGCAACTTGGAATAAATTGAAAATCTGTAATGGATTCTTTGGCCAATAACTTAATTTTTTTGAAATCAATGCCATTGTATATTGACATAACCTTTTCCTTGTGAATTGAGAAATCTTCGCAAATAATTAATTTCATTTGTTTTGAAACAGGAATTATTTTATTTGCATTTTTATATGTTTTTTTTAATAAGAAACGCCAGATTTGACCTTTAATAGAATTTGTTAAATATATTCTATGAATTGAATGTTCAGTTGGGATATGTGGAATATTAAGATTAATATTTGCCAGATAACTTATTATATTAGGATACCATAAAAAAGAAATTATTTTATCAGGTCTTATCTGTTTTATTAGTTTTCTAAAACTTAATGCATATGCAAGTGTATTTGGAATCTTTGTATTAATAACAAATAAATTCACATTTTTTAATTGACGTATTCTTTCCTCATAATAACCACTATTAAAAAAAACTACAACAGAAATTTCAAAATCATTATTTAAGTTTTCCACTAAAGTTGTAAATACTTTTTCAGCACCACCTTGTCCAAGGTTGAGTATTGTGAATAATATTTTTTTTTTCATTTCATGTATTTATCAAAAAAAGCTGAAAAACAACAAGGTTCCATAATAATTACCGTAAAATATATATCCTTTCATTTTCTAAATTCTTGCACCAAATACTTAATTTTTGACTTATTAAATATCCTTTATCATCCGGACCTCTTTAAGAAAATGTATTATCCTTTTTTTAAAAAGTATTTTCTTAGATAATTCTTTTTCTATGGATAAACCCTAAAATACCATATATAAGTTAAAGTCTATTTTGTGAAAAATTCAATAGTTTTCTTCAGTCCCTCAATAAAAGTACAATTTACTTTATAGTTCATAATTTCCTTTATCTTATTTATATCTGCCATAGAGTGTTTTACATCGCCAACTCTGTTTTTTTCGAATATTGGTTTAATATTTTTACCCATTATTTTATTAATTCCTTCAACAAGTTCAATAAGTGTAAAACTGTCACCACAAGCAATATTAAAAACTTCTCCTGTAGCTTTTTTTGATGTACATGCCAATAAATTTGCTTCAACATTATTAGAAACAAAAGTAAAATCACGTGATTGCAATCCATCACCATGAATTATAGGTGATTTATTATTTTTAATACTAATGATGAACTTAGGAATAACAGCACTGTATTGTGATGTAGGGTCCTGATTAGGTCCGAATACATTAAAATAACGCAGGCACACAGTTTCTAATCCATAAAGTTCATAATAAATCTGACTATATTTTTCCTGAGCAAATTTTGATAATGCGTATGGAGATAATGGAGAAATTGCCATGGTTTCTACTTTTGGAAGAGTTTTGCTATTACCGTAAATAGAAGATGAAGAAGCACAAACAACTCTTTTAACGTTAAATTCTTTTGCAGCTTCCAATATGTTTAAGGTTCCAAGAATATTTACATTATTTGTTGTTATAGGGTCTTTTATTGAACGTGGAACTGAAGGAAGAGCTCCCTGATGTAATATATATTCAACTCCTTTTACCGAATCCCTTACGGTATGAAAACTTTGTAAATCTCCTTCTATTAATTCTAAATTCGGATTGTCGATAAATCCCAAAATATTTTCTCTTTTCCCTGTAGAAAAATTATCAAGAACCCTAACTGTTTCTCCTCTATTAAGAATTTCTTTAACTATGTTTGAGCCTATAAAACCTGCTCCGCCGGTAACTAAATATTTCATTTTTATAAATTGTAATTATTGAAAATAGATATATAATAATTATTAATATTAATAATTAATAGTGTTTTGCAAAAATAATAATATTTTAGTTACCAATCAGTTTCAAAATTAATATAAAAGTCATAATCTGATAAATTTCAAAATCTGTTAGTTGTTAACAATAAAAAGTTGTTGTCAACACAGGTTTTTTTCTATATTGTAAAATTAAGATTTATTAACAAAAAAGACAGAAAGTAATTGAAAGCTATTGGTGTAAACACTTGGTATTTAAAGAATAAATGGATTAGTTGGCAGAATAAATAATCTCGACATTGAATCAGGAAAAGCTCATATTAGAATTAATACAGGAATTTAACCTATTAAAAAGCGAGTTAAAGAGCTTGAACATTTTGAAATAGAAAACAAAAAACTTCGGTCAGAGAACCAAGAGCTAAAATATCGTCTGTCAAAATACGAACACCCGAAAAACTGCAACAATAGTTCCGTTCCGCCATCAAAAGATGAAAATCGCCCAAAGCGAAAAAGTCTGCGTGAGAAAAGCGGTCTTAAACCGGGAGGACAAAAAGGACGAAAGGAAAATACGCTTAAAATGGTTGAAACCCCAAATTTTACACAAAACCATAATCCTTTGTATTGCAATTGTTGTGGTAAAAGTCTCGAAAACATTGAAAGTAAATTTGTAGGTAAACGTCAAGTTTTTGATATTCCAAAAATAGAGATTAAAGTTACAGAACATCAGGTTTATAGCAAGCAATGCAAATGTGGACATATAAATCAAGGAGAATACCCACAAGATGCTAATGCCCCTGTAAGTTATGGCAATAATATAGAAAGCTTGATAGGATGCTTTCACACAAGACAATACATCCCATTTAAAAGAATGCAGGAAATTTTCAAAGATGTATTTGGAACATCAATAAGTAAAGGGGGCATACATTACATTTTAGATAAACTTGTTATAAAAGCCCAACCTGCTTACCAATTGATAAAACAAAAATTACAATCCAACACAAAATATGCAGTTGGCAGTGACGAAACAGGAGTAAAAGTAAATGGTGATAAACACTGGGCATGGACATGGCAAAATGAAGAAGCTACATTTATTGCAATCACAGATAACAAGGGGCAAAAGAGCATAAGCGATACATTTAAGAATGGTTTTAAAAACTCCGTTTTGGTTCACGATTGCTGGGCAAACCATTTTAATACTCAAGCAGCATCACACTAAATATGCATTGCAAATTTGCTAAGGGACATGAATTATTTAAATGAATTATATGGTCATAAATGGAGTCAGGCATGTAAACTGCTTTTTCAATTAGCTTTGAAACACGAAAAGTAAATGGATATTATGGATTATTATGTTCATAATTCTCGAAGAATCCAAATTGAAAAAAGACTTGATTTCTTGATAAATCATGAACTGCCTCCCAATAAAAAAGAGTTGGTTACTTTTCAAAAACGATTGAAAAAATATCGGGATTTTTTTCTCACTTTTCTTTATCGACCAGAAGTGCCTCCCGACAATAACGCTTCGGAAAGGGCAATAAGAAACATCAAAGTAAAGCAAAAAGTATCAGGTCAGTTCAAATCTCCAACAGGAGCTTTTGGATTTGCTGTACTGCGTTCGATTACTGATACAATTCTTAAAAATAATCAGAATATTTTAGACTCGCTTAAAGTTATTGCTAATTTGAATACTGATTAGTTATAAAAAATCAAGACATTATCAAAAGATGAGATAAAATAGCACAAAATTCTTCTCGCAAACCAAAACACAAAACTCCAAATCCTATTCAAAGTTCATAACAAAAGTCCAAGGATGATTTAGTTCAACATCTGCTTCAAACTTGGCACTACATGCCGTTTGATGCTTATTTATTGTGTTGTGTTTTAATTGTTAGCAGAGTATTTGCATGGAGTTTACCTGTAACTTTATAACCAATACTCAATATGTTTTCAGAGAACCAATTTGATTCAATTATTTTATTATTATCTTCAAGTATAAGAATTGGTTTACAACGATTAATTGTTTCAAGAGCACCACTTAAAGCTTCTTTTTCAAATCCTTCCACATCAAGTTGCACTATTGAGATATACCTGTCCTTTGGTATGATATCATCAATTCGAACAAGTTTTACATCTATAGTTTTACCTTTAGTGTCTTCATTTATAATTTTACTTGCTCCACCTAAAATAATGCCTGATTCTAACTCTAAAAGCAGCTTAGCCATTGTGGTTTTATCTCCAAGACCAGTGTTAATTAATTCAACATTTTTTAAGTCGTTAATAAGAGCAGTTATTTGTGCACACCTGAAGGTATCTTTGTCAGGTTCAAAAGCCCAAATTTTTCTTTCATTTGACAATGAATTTGATAAACCTGGTAGAAAATCTCCAAAAAAAGTGCCGGCATGTATGATATCACCGTTTGCACAATTATCCCTCATGAACTTAATTGTGTCAGGTTCATATATTTCCCCATTCAAAATTTCAAAAATTACTGATCCTTGTTGAGCAGATTTAGAAGATATAGGAGTGAAATATCCTCCATATTTATTGTATGCTATCTGTCCATTTAAAACATATTTTGAATTATTGATTGATTTTGTGTATTTCGAACTTATTTTTATTCTTCTCAGTTTTAATAAGTTGTTCAATAAGATTATTGTCTTACGTTTTACTTGTAAGGGAATGAGTTTCGTAATGATTTTTATCATAATTTGTATTTATTAATTTAATGCTACACAACTTCTGAATATTGAATACTCAATGCTCTATATTTCTATTGTATCAAATGTTGTTAGTTTTCTAACTCGCAAATTAACTGAATCTTGTGATTTGAGTGATTATTATTCATTTTATGTTTTCGAATGTATATATAATTCAATAGACATCCAAATTTCATAACAGACTTTTAATTTTTTGCAAATGCATATTACAATACTTCGTTAAAGTTTAATATAAATACTTGATGTTCACCTTCTGTTTCTGAGCATAAAAGGAAAACTCAATTTTCTACAATTGAGCAGATATGGAAAATATTGCGAACAGCGTTTCCGCAATCAATTTGTCCGTCGTGTCCAGTTTGCACAGAATCACTAAATTTAAATCATTGGCAAATTTAGAAAATTATTTATGCCTGTTTCTAATTAACTATAAGTTTTTTATTTACAATAAATGTTTCCGATTGTATTTTAATAAAATATAAGCCTACAGGATAATCTATTAATTGTATTTTATATGGTGAATCGGGAGATGGTTTTATTTGAGATTTAAAAACCATTTTACCTTGTAAATCAAAAATAGTAATTAAAACAAATTTACCCGGAACTTGATTAAATTTCATATATAATAAACCATCAGTAGGATTTGGATAAATCAAAATGTTTGATTTTTGAGATATTAAATCCAAACCGGAATCATCAATAATTGTTATTTCAATAGTGTCAGAATTAGAACATTGGTTACTATCTATTACATCAACATAAAAAGTAAATATGCCTTCACCTAAACTTGGTCCATCAATCAATTGTGTTTGTGTTATTAAATTAGTATTCCATAAATAAGAAACGAAGCCAGCTCCTGCATTGAGTGTAATTGTATCACTCATTTTTATTGTTGTGTCGTTCCCGAGATTAACAATGTGTAAAAGAAAAACCGATATAGTAGTTGTATCAGCATCCGAACATCCATAAGCATCAGTTACTGTAACTGAGAAATCAGTTGTTATTATAGGATTTACAGTAATATTTGGTATTGTATCGCCTGTATTCCAAGAATAACTAATTCCACCTGATGCTGCAAGATTAATTAATGCTCCTCCGCAAACAGAAGTATCTGGTGAAACTATAGCCGTTGGTCCTCCCGTAACACTAACAATTACATAATCAGTTGCATAGCATCCTGTTGCATTATTAGTAATAGTTAAAGTATAGATAGTTGTAATGCTTGGTGATGCAATGGGATTAGCAATATTCGGATTACTTAATCCTGTTGTAGGTAGCCATGAATATGAGAATCCTGAAGTTGAACCGCTTCCTATCATTGTTCCTGATGAGCTGCAAGGAATGGATTTATTTGCTCCTGCATTTGCAATAGGAATTGGATATACGACCGTAGTATAAGTTATTGAATTTGAGCAAGCATTTGCATCAGTATAAGAATAAGTAATATTAAAGAATCCTGTTCCAGCTATTGAAGGATTAAAAGTATTTCCTGTAATTCCTGTTCCACTAAATGTTCCTCCAATTGGCGTTCCTGACAAAGTATCAGGAGTTGAATTTGTACAATAATTTTGAGCTAATCCAGTAAAATTAATTGCTGGGAGAGAATTAATAATTACTATTTGAGTATCCTTGTTAAAGCAACCAAATGTGTTCGCAAAACTATATACTATTTGATGTGAACCAACTCCTGCTGTAGATGGATTAAAAGTATTTCCTATAATTCCATTTCCAATAAAATTGCCACCGGAAGGATTTCCTATTAGGGTAACAGCCTGTGAAATAATACAATAAGAATTTAAAAGCCCTGTAAAACTTACAACAGGTGTTGGATTTACAGTTATGATTGTTGTATCTGCAGTTGTTAATGTTCCTGAACTTACCGTTACAGTATATGTTGAAGTAATACTTGGAGAAACTATAGGATTTGATATGGTTGAAGTAAAACCTATGGGATTTGAAGCCCATGAGTATGTGTAATTTCCTGAGCCACCTGAAGTATATACAATTAATTGGGAGCTATCTCCAGAACAAATTGATTGAGGTGATGAAATAATATAAGAACTAATTTGGAAAGGTACTGTTACAACGACCTGAGAAGTATCCTGGCAGCCGGTTATTAAATCGGTAACAGTTAAAGTGAAAATATTGGTTGATTTTAAATTTATAGTTGTTGGATTTTGAACATTAGCAGAAACTAAAGAATCAGCAGGTGACCAACTATAGGAGTATATGCCAGAGCCTCCGCTTGCTGAGCCAAATAATGTTGCATTGGAATTATATAAAATCGTGATATTAGTTCCGGCATTAGCAAGGGGAACAGAATTAATATGTGTATTTTTAGTATGACTATTCGAGCATCCATATGCATCTGTATATGAATACACAATTGAATAAACTCCAGGATTAATTGATGATGGATTAAAAACATTACCGGATATTCCATTTCCATTAAAAGTACCTCCACTTGGAGTTCCAACTAAAGTTGCTGTTGCTGCATTATGGCAGTAAGAAGTGTCTAAACCTGTGAAACTTACTATAGGTAAAGAATGAATAATAACTGTTTGTGTATCTGAACCAGTGCATATTCCATTTGAATAGTTATAAATAATATTGTGAGTTCCGATTCCTGCAATTGCCGGGCTAAATCCATTACCAAATATTCCATTACCACTAAAAGTTCCACTAGTTGGAGAACCTACTAATAAAACAGCAGGTGAGTTCTGACAATAAGAAGCAGAAAGACCTGTAAAACTTACTGTTGGAGGTTGTATAACATTCACTATAATTGTATCCGGTGGTGAGTAGCATCCGTTTAAATCAAGAGAATTCACAGTGTAAGTTGAAGTAGATGTTGGGCAAACTTGTTTTGATTGACCTAATCCTAAACCACCCGACCACATATAAAATAGAGGAGGAGTACCACCTATTCCTGTTGCTGTGAGATTAGTACAACTACCTGCACAAATATTTGTATTTCCTGATGAAGCTATTGTTAATGGTGGAGGTTGAGTGATTGTAACACTTGATGAAGTTGCATTGGATAATGCATCAGTTATTGTAACCGAATATGTGCCTGCACATAAATTTGTTATTGTGTCATTTGTTGAATTATTACTCCATAAATAGGAATATGGTGGAGTCCCTCCATGTGGTATGGCTG
>CAYLPA010000016.1:0-18014 GCA_964385385.1 uncultured Saprospiraceae bacterium
GAAGGAATTGTTATTCTTGATAAAGTTTTGGATGATTTGAAAGATGTTTGTGATGGAATTGGTGTTAAGTTTACTTTGTAAGAATAAGTTTGAAAGAAAACACCAATAAGTAGTTTTTCTTGATATAAATGCCAATCAAAGTTAAAAAATAGAGAGTTTCCTTCCCTCATAACTTACACAATGTTAATAAATAGTTAGAAAAAAATCTATTTAATTCTTGATTAGAATTAAAAGTTTGACTATTTTTGTCAAAACAAATATTTCAAAATGCAAAACATTGGAGAATTAATACGAACATTGCGTGAAAAGAAAGGATACCCTTTAAGAAAGGTTGCAGCTTTTTTAGATATTGACCAGGCAGTGTTAAGTAAAATTGAACGGGGACAAAGAAAACTTTCAAGAGAGCAAGTAATTAAACTGGCTGACTTTTTTAATTATAATGAAAAAGAAATGCTGATTACTTTTTTAAGCGACAGGATAATGTATGAAATTTCTGAAGAAGATTATGCAAAAGAAGCATTAAAAGTTGCTGAGGAAAAGATTGAATATTTTTCAAGGATAAAACTAAGCCGTTCAGAAATAATTGAAAAAATAAAAAAATATTTTATTCATGAAAAAAAAATAGTAAAGGCATGGTTGTTTGGTTCGTTTGCCAGAGGTGATGATGATTATAAAAGCGATATTGATGTAATGATTCAGGTATCGGATGATTCAGGTTTTTCTCTTTTAGATTTGGCTGATGTACAGTATCAGTTAGAAAAAAATATTCCATATAAAATTGATGTGGTTATGAGAGGTGGCATAAAATCCAATATAATGGACAGGATTAAACCAGATTTAAAATTGATATATGAGAGATAGCACAATTACAAATAAAGAACGATTACAGCATATTCTTGAAGCAATTTCTAAGATAAATGATTTCATTGAAGGACAATCGAAAGAAAGTTTTGTAAATAACGATATTATGCAAAATGCTACTTTGTTTCAGTTTACAATAATTGGAGAAGCAGTTGTTAATATTGACAGAGAATTACTTGATAAATATCCTTACCCATGGCACAATGTTAGGTCGTTTAGAAATTTTATTTTGCATGAATACCATGCTATAGAAATTTGGATTGTTTGGGAGACTGCAAAAAACGATTTACCCAAATTAAAACAAATTGTTGATACAATTTTGAAGGATGAATTTAAAAGGAATAAATAATTTGGTAAATTGATGAAATAGAAAATATTTTAATTAAAGTGGGACTGTTAAATTTTACAAACTCTTCAACCGAGAAATTGTTTCAACAGGATTTTCGGATTTGAATACAGAACTTCCGGCAACTAAAATATCTGCACCGGTTTCAACTAATTTTTTTGCATTTGAAAGAGTTACTCCCCCATCAACTTCGATTAAAGCATTTGAGTTTTTTTGGATAATAAGATTTTTTAGTTGAGCAATCTTATTATATGAGTTCTCAATAAATATTTGTCCGCCATATCCCGGATTTACTGACATCAGTAAAATCAGGTCAACATCATTAATAACATCTTCGAGAAGTTTTATGTTGGTGTGGGGATTTAAAACAACACCTGCTTTAATTCCGAGTTCCTTTATAGCGTAGATTGAACGGTGCAAATGATTAGAAGCTTCATAATGAAATGTAATTATATCGGCACCTGAATTTTTGAATTCTTCAAAATATCTTTCAGGTTGAATAATCATTAGATGAACATCCAAAGGTTTTTTAGCGTATTTTTTTATGTATTTTATTATAGGAAATCCAAAAGAAATATTTGGCACAAACACTCCGTCCATTACGTCAATATGAAACCAATCAGCACGGCTTTGATTAATCATCTCAACATCTTTTGCAAGATTGGCAAAGTCAGCAGAAAGTAATGAAGGTGCTATTAGATGGCTATTCATTATTTTTTCTTTTTGAATATTGTATTCTGATTAACCTAAATAAGTTTTTAAGATTTTACTTCTTGAAGTATGTTTTAATCTACGAATAGCTTTTTCTTTGATTTGACGAACTCTTTCACGAGTAAGGTCAAATTTTTCACCAATTTCTTCGAGGGTCATGGGGTGAGCACCATCCAAACCAAAATAAAGACGAATAACATCAGATTCTCTCATTGTTAATGTAGAAATTGCTCTATTAATTTCGAGTCTTAAAGAATCATAAATCAAACCTTTTTCGGGAGTAGAACCTTCTTCGTTTTTAATAACATCATACATAGTGTTATCTTCGTCTTGTATTAATGGAGCATCCATCGACACGTGACGACCTGAATTTTTCATTGATTCTTTAACTTCGTTTTCAGAAATTTCAAGAAGATTAGCGATTTCATCAGGATTAGGTTGTCGCTCAAATTCTTGTTCAAGATGAGCAAAAGCTTTGTTGATTTTATTTATTGAACCGATTTTGTTTAATGGCAAACGAACAATTCTTGATTGCTCGGCTAAAGCTTGTAAAATTGATTGGCGTATCCACCAAACAGCATATGAAATAAATTTGAATCCACGAGTTTCATCAAAACGTTGAGCAGCTTTAATCAAACCGAGATTTCCTTCATTAATAAGGTCGGGCAAACTTAAACCTTGATTTTGATATTGTTTTGAAACAGAAACAACAAATCGAAGATTGGATTTAGTTAATTTTTCTAAAGCACGTTGGTCACCCTGTTTTATTCTTTGGGCTAAAGCAACTTCTTCGTCAGCAGTGATTAACTCAACCCTACCAATTTCCTGGAGATATTTGTCGAGAGATGCAGTTTCTCTGTTTGTAACTTGCTTTGTTATTTTTAATTGCCTCATTAATTGTCTTTGATTTTTTTTTAGTTATAAAAAGTGTTCTTAAATACGTAAAATAAGAGAATTTGTTACGAAAATAACAAGTAAATTTTTGAGTTTTATTTTATATTATTATTTTATTAATGTCTTTCAGGTTTAGGCAATAATACTTTTCGTGAGAGTTTTAGTTTGCCAGTTCTTTTGTCAATTTCAATCAATTTTACTTCAATTTTATCACCGACTTTTAAAACGTCTTCAACTTTTTCTAATCGTCTCCATTCAATTTCCGAAATATGGAGTAAGCCATCAGTTCCGGGAATTACTTCAACAAAAGCACCAAAAGGAACAATGTTTTTAACAACACCTTCATAAACTTTTCCAACTTCCGGTACAGCAGTAATCATATTGATTCTTTCTTTAGCTTTAAGAATTGACTCTTTATCGGGAGAGAAAATATCGATATGTCCAAATTCTCCAACTTCTTCAATTGTTATTGTTGTGTTAGTTTCTTTTTGCATTTCCTGAATAATTTTTCCACCGGGTCCTATAACAGCACCAATAAATTCTTTAGGAATAATCATTTTTTCAACTCTAGGAACATGAGGTTTATAATCTTCCCGTGGTTCAGAAATAGTTTTCTTGATTTCGTTAAGAATAAACAATCTTCCTTGTTTTGCTTGTTCAAGAGCTTGAGCTAATATTTCATAAGATAATCCATCAACTTTAATATCCATTTGACAGGCAGTAATTCCGTCTGCTGTTCCTGTAACTTTGAAATCCATATCTCCAAGATGGTCTTCATCACCAAGGATGTCTGAAAGAATTGCGTATTTTCCTGTTTTACTATCAGAGATTAATCCCATAGCAATACCAGAAACGGATTTAGAAATTTTTACACCGGCATCCATTAAAGCCATAGTCCCTGCACAAACAGTTGCCATTGAAGAAGAGCCGTTTGATTCAAGAATGTCAGAGACTATTCTAATAGTGTAGGCATTTTCTTCATCAGAAGGAAGGACGAATTTTAAAGCTCTTAAAGCCAAATTTCCATGTCCTACTTCTCTTCGTGAAGTACCACGCATAAATCTTGCTTCTCCAACAGAAAAAGGTGGAAAATTATAATGCAGGATAAATTTGCTTTTACCTTCGTAAACAACTCCGTCAATAACTTGTTCATTTAATTTAGTTCCGAGAGTAACACTTGATAATGATTGAGTTTCTCCTCGAGTAAAAATAGCAGAACCGTGAGCAGAAGGCAAGTAGTCAATTTCTGACCAAATAGGACGAATTTCATCAAGTTTACGACCATCTAATCGTGTTCGTTTTTCGAGAACAACATTTCTTACAGCTTCTTTTTCCACATCATGATAATAACGGTCAATCATTAAAGCTTTTTCTTCGGCTTCTTCTTCGGAAAGAGAATCAACAAATTCTTGTTTTATTTTATTAAAAGCTTCAGATCTTTCGTGTTTACTTTTATTTCCGGATGCAGCAATTTCATATGCTTTATCGTAAGTTGCTTTTTTTATGGTTTCTTTAAAACCTTCGTCGTTTGTTTCGTGGCAATATTCTCTTTTAACTTTTGCTTTTTCAATTTCTCCTGCAAGTTCATTTTGAGCTTTACATTGAATTTTAATTGTTTCGTGAGCAATTTTCAGTGCTTCCATCATTACTTCTTCGGAGACTTCTTTCATTTCGCCTTCAACCATTAGAATATTATCTAAGGTAGCAGCGACAACTAAATCAAGTTCGGCTTCTGCAATTTCAGGAATTGTTGGATTGATTTTAAATTCACCATTAATTTTAGCAATACGAACTTCGGAAATTGGTCCGTTGAAAGGTATATCAGAAACTGCTAATGCAGATGAAGCAGCTAAAGCAGCGAGAGCATCGGGAGCAGTATCTTTATCGCCGGAAATTAGTGAAATTAATATTTGAGTTTCAGCATGATAATTTTCGGGGAACAATGGTCTTAAAGCTCTGTCAACTAATCTTGAGATAAGAATTTCGTATTCTGAAGGGCGTGCTTCTCTTTTGAAAAATCCACCGGGAAATTTTCCTGTAGCAGCATATTTTTCTTGATAATCCACAGAAAGGGGCATGTAATCAACATTTTCAGCAGCATCTTTTTTTGATACTACTGTTGCAAGAAGCATAGTGTTACCCATCTTAACTACAACCGAACCGTCGGCTTGTGTTGCTAGTTTACCTGTTTCTATATTTATAGTTCTTCCATCTTTTAATTCAATGGTTTTATTTATTCCTTTATTAGGCATAATTTTTTAAATTTTTTGTAAATATTTTGAAGCTAAATGTTTTAGATGAGCTTCGTTTTGTTGTTTTTTGTTTTTTATTATAAATTGAAGCTGTTTTTTTATTGCTTAAGAATTAATAGACTTTCACGAAAATAATATGACTTTGTTACAAAAATTTTACTTTAGTACAAAAAAAGGCAATTAATAATTGCCTCTTTTTATGTTTTATAGACTTTTAGTTATCTTCTTAACTTAAGTTTTTTAGTGATAGCTCTGTATCTATTAATTTCTTTTTCTTTTAAATAATCAAGCAATTGTCTTCTTTTACCAACAAGTTTTGTTAATGAATGTTCTGTTGCTAAATCCTTTTTGTTAATTTTTAAATGTTCTGTAAGATGTTTAATTCTAAAAGAGAACAATGCTATTTGTCCTTCAGGTGAACCGGAATCAAATTCTGATTTTCCGTACTCTTTAAAAAAATCTTTCTTTTGCTCTGCTGTTAAATACATATATGCTTAATTATTTTTTATTTATAGATTTATAAAAAAATGGAGTGCAAAATTAGTCTTTTCTTTTTATCTAACAAGTTTTTTTAATAATTTTTTTAATTTTGCATCAAAAAAAAATACACTATGCCAATTTCTCAAGACATAATAGAGCACAAAGGTAATATAATTAGCATTGATAACGATGCTATCAATGTTGAAATTATTGCTGAGTCCGCTTGTGCTTCATGTCATGCAAAAGGATTTTGTACCATTTCCGACATGAAAGAAAAAATAATCAACATAAATAAAACAAAGGATAGTGAATATGAAATTGGTGATGAAGTAACAGTGTTAATGGAGAAATCTTCCGGTTCAAAAGCTGTTATTTTAGGATACTTTCTTCCTTTTTTAATAATGTTTCTTAGTTTGGTAATTCTAATAAATATTACAGATAACCAAGGATTGTCAGGGATGTTATCAATTGGTTTGCTTATACCTTATTATATAATATTATATTTTTTAAGAGATAAAATTAATAGAAAATTTGAGTTTAAAATTAGAAAAGATTGATTGTTATTTCTACTAAATTCGCAGTTGTACCATAAATTATTATACTTTTATACAGAATTTATAAAATCCAAACGATGTCCTTAGATACAATATTAAAAATAGAAAATGTAGATATTTTTCAAAAGAATAATTTAGTGCTTTCTGAAGTTTTTATGACAATAAACAAAGGGGAGTTTGTATATATAATTGGAAAAACAGGAAGTGGGAAAAGCAGTCTTTTGAAAATTCTTTATGCCGACTTACCTTTTGAAAAGGGAGAAACTTCAGTTGTTGGAATAAATTTGAAAAAGATTAAAAATAAACAAATACCGGAATTAAGAAAAAAAATAGGTATTATTTTTCAAGATTTTCAACTGCTCATCGATAGGAGTATAAATGAAAATTTAATGTTTGTTTTGAAAGCTACCGGATGGAAAGATAAAAGAAAAATGGAAGATCGTTTACAGGATGTCTTAGATAAGGTTGGCTTAGGTACTAAAAGTTTTAAAATGCCCCATCAACTTTCGGGTGGAGAACAACAAAGAGTGGCAATAGCAAGAGCTTTGCTAAACGACCCAGAAATAATTCTGGCTGACGAGCCTACCGGAAATCTTGACCCTGAAACCTCCCAAGGAATTATGAAATTGCTTTTTGAAATTAGCAAAACCGGAAGAGCTGTACTTATGGCAACTCACGATTATTCATTATTTGAGAAATTCCCTTCTCGCATAATTAAATGTGATAGTGGAAAAATTATTGAAGAAAATAATTCTTAGGGAAACAATATCTTAACTAGTTTATTAATATTTGATAAGTTAGAAAATCCGTTTTTTAACAAGATTTCTTTTCTTTTCTTTATTTCATCATCATTAAATTCAAGTTTAAAAAGTCTTTTTAATTCCGATTTCATATTTTCGGGAGAGTCTTGAATTGAGCATAAATCTTCGAGTCCGGTTTGAAAAACCATAGGAGTATTTACTATGCAATGCCTGCCGGTGTATAAAGCTGAGAGCAATTTTAATTTGATTCCTGTTGCCTGAAAAGTTGGAAGAATATTAATTTGAGCATTTGCAACAAGCTCATATATTTTATTTGATGATACTCCGGTTTTTAATTCAATGTTTTTATTGTTATTTGCCATTTCCACAAGTTCTTTTGATGGTTTGTTACCGGCAATAATCAATGGAATGTTTATATCATTAAAAATTTCTTTTATTAAAAACAAAGCTGCCTGATTGTTTTCTCCAACTTCAAGACTACCGTGATATAAAGCATAGTTTCCAAAACCTTTTTTTATTACAACATCTTCATTGGGGTGAAATGCCGAAACTTGTGAAACGTTTTTATATTGTTTTTCAAAATGAATTTTGTCGTTTTTTGAAATAGCTGCAATTCCGTTTGCATGATTAAGGACTTCTTCGAATCGTTTTAACTTTGATGCTTCGTTAAAGAAGTAATATCTTTTAAAAATATTTTTTTCAACTTTTGCAAGATTTGAATAATAATCATGTTCAATATTATGAGTTCTGACAATTTTTTTCCTGTTTTTCAGCAAATCACTATTAAGATGAAAACAAGAATGCAAACCTTCAAACAAAATTGGATAATCATCTTTTAATAAGTTTTTTAATAAGTCCTCGGAAGAACGAGTATCAACTATATAAGGTAAGCGTTTGAAAAGTTTTGTTTTGTTAATTCTTCGTTTGTAATAATTAACTGATTCGCATAAATCTTCAAGTTCTTTTTCTTTTTTTCTTCCATATTGAAAACAATGCAAGTGGACTTTGATGCCTATATTTTTTAAAGCTTTGAGTTTGAAATACACGTCAATAACACCACCATAGTTAACTGGAATAGGAATGTCAAAAGATATTTGATGAATATGTAGCTCTTTAGTTTTAGGCATTTGTGGGAATTCGTTTAGCTTAATATTTTACAAATATAGAAATTTTGTTTAGAATGATATTTTGGAAAATGTGAGATTACATTTAGTAAAAACAAATTAGCTCTTATTTTTTAGAAAACTCATGGTCTAATAATTCCCTTTAAAATCTAATCTAAGTTTTGTTTGAAATTCTGTTATTTGAGTGAATATCTTTTTCAATGTTGATTGTTCAATATTTGTAAGGATATTAGGATTAATATAATTAACAGGAGTTTTGTTTTCGTTTAATGCTATTGCCTGATATTTCAAACGCATTAACATCAAATAATTGTAAGCATGTTCAATTTCCTGAAGGTTTGATTTTGTTATTATATTATTTTCATAAAGTTGATTAATTCTTTTAATTGTGTTGGTTTCATCAATATTGTTTTTCCATGAGTAGATTCTGGCAAAATTAATAATGGGCATAATTGCTTTTTTAATATCAAAAACATTTTTATGTCCTTTGATAGTTTCAACAGTAATATTTCCAAAAACATTTAAAGGAGGTTTATATTGAAGTGAATTTGTTGTGAGATGATAAAAGAATAGCTTTTGTTTATTTATAAGTTGAAGGATTTGTTCTCTTAGATTATCAGTTAAATAATTTTCGCCATAAACAAAGCGGAAGTCAAAAAATATACTCACATCCAGCAAATCTTTTGGTTCGAGAGTGTTTATCCATTTGGCAAAATACTTTTTCCAGGTTAATAAATCCTGACACCATTCGGGATTCATAGCCATTATTTTTCCTTCACAAAAATTATATCCTACATCATTTAAAGATGTGCAAACTTTTTCCCCAAGTTTTAAGAAATATTTGTTTATTTCTTTGCTTTTTTCTTTAGGGACATCTTCAATAATTATTGCATTATCCTGATCGGTAACAAGTGTTTGTTCTTTTCTTCCAACACTGCCAAGAGTAATAAAAGCGAATTTTGCAGGTGGAGTACCTAATTCTTCAATAGCAAGTTCAATGAGTTTATGAATAATAGAATCTGAAATGGTAGTCATAATTCGTGCAATATTTTGAGAATTTGCTCCGCTGTCAATTAGTGCTTTAATCATTCGGGGCATTTTTTTATGACTTTCAATAATATCGTCAACATCAGAAGCATTAGAAATTTCTTTAATAAAAATCAATGTAGAATAGGGTTGTATTTGTAACAGTTCGTTGTAGTTGACAATACTGATAATTTTATTATTGATGTCTTCGATGGCGAGATGAGTGATTTTTTTCTCTTGCATCAAAAGAATTGCTTCGTAAACCAAAGCACTGTCAGTGATAGAAATAATTGGAGAGCTCATTATTTCAAATACTGCATTGTCTAATTTATTATTTTTAACAATAGCTCTTTTCCTTAAATCAGTATCTGTAACAATCCCGATATTATCTCCTGTTCCTGATTTAATTAGAATTGCAGTATTTTTTTCTTTTGTCATTATTGTTGCTGCTTTTTTAACAGTAGTGTTTATTTCGCAGGAAGTAACATTTTTGATGAAATTTTTTATGGGCTGGTTCAGAAATAATAATGAAGTTTGTAGTTCAATAATAAGATTTTCGCGTTCTTGTTCTCTTTTCTTAATTTCTGTAATATCTTCAACAACACCGTCACAATATTTATTATCACCATTTTCATCTTTAACAATAACTAGTGATACTGAAATGGTTGGATTTGTTCCGTCATCTTTTTTCAAGTGAATAATTCTGTTTTTAACAAAGCCTTCAGAGATTAAATTCTTAAACAAAATGTTTCTGTCTTTAGGGTCATAAAAAAGTTTAAAAATATTTGTAGCAAAAAGGTCTTCTTTGTTTTTAAATCCTAAAATTTTTAAAGTAGCGGGATTAGCTTCAATAAATTTTCCTCTTATTCCGATTTCTGTTCTAAAAATACCGACTTCAATATTATTTATTAAATATTTATATTTTTCTTTACTAACTCCTAATTCTTCTTTTATCTGTTTGTTTACGCTAATGTCTTTTGCTATAATGATATATCCTTTTTGGTTTTCGACATTAATTTTCGAAATAGTAAGAGCAACATCAACAGAATTGTCTTCTTTGTCTAAAAGTTGAGCATCAAAATTAGATGTTATTTGTTTTCCTTCAATGAGGTTTTTAAAGTATTTGAAAGCAATATTTTTTTCACCTTCAGGGAAAATGTCAAAAATATTTTTATCGAAAAATTCTTGTTCAGAATATTTCAATATATTAAGAATCGTTTTATTGGCATAGATAAATTTTCCTTCAAGAATCATTATAGTTCCTTCGGTGGTAATTTCAACAATTGCTCGGTATTTCTCTCTCGATAATTTAAGTGCTTCTTCTGTTTTTCTTCTTTTTCTCTCAATTTTAAAACTTTGGTGAGCAATAAAGACAAGCAATAATGCAATAATTCCAATAATTCCGAATGAAATATTAACCAATCTTTTTTGTATGGAAGCAATTTCTTCCTTAACGTCTTCGATGTAGATTCCAGTACCAATAATCCAGCCCCAGGGTTTAAACTCAACAACATAAGAAAGTTTAGGGACAATTCTTAAAGAGTCATCTTTCCATTGCCACATATAATCAACATAACCTGCATGTTTTTCTTTACAAACTTTGACCATTTCAATAAAAAGTTTTTTCCCGTGTGGGTCTTGAAAATTCGAGACGTCGGTTCCATTTAAATCAGTCCTGTATGGATGAATTATCATTTTTGGGTGCATGTCGGTAATCCAGAAATAATCTTTGTTTTCTTCACCATATCGCAAATTTCCGATTCGTGATTTAGCTATTTCTTGTGCTTCTTCTTTGCTGAATTTTCCTTGTTTTTCTTCTGATTCTATTTTGACAAGAATACTTAGTGCTGAATTTGTAAGCTCACGAATCATTTCTCTTTTTCTGTCTAATATATTATTCTCAAATGTTGGAATTATAATAACAAATATTGAAATAACAAATAAACTTATTGCAAGAAATGTGGGTAATAAAATATTGAGAATAAAATTTTTACGATTATATTTTTTTGAGGTCATTTTATAAACTTATTGATTTTTGCAAAATAATTACGAAACGAATTTACGAATTTTATTCTTTATTCCAAAAACCTGAACAAACTACTTTCTATCTTGGATGGTTAGTAAGCATTAAAAGACAAAACCAGAAAAAATTAATAAAAACTTAATTTTTGTTTTTTTCTGAATTAAGTTGAATTACTTCAATTTCGCTTGTGTCTGTATTAATAATTGTTAATCCGTTTGAGTTTGCACCCTTAGCAATGCAAGGACCAATAATTATTGTGTTAGTGTTTTTGTCAAAATTGAATTTTCCAAATTCCCCGTGCACTGACTTCTTTTTATTCCTGATAATCGCTCCGTTAATATGGGCATGTCCGCAGATTCCAATATTACAATTATTATTGTTCATGAATTTTCTATGCGATTTCAATTTCCGAGAAAATTGAGTGAATTTTTTTTGGGCACCAGAAGTGTCAGGATATAAAAAATGAGAGAATAGATATTTGGTTTTATCGTATTCTGCAATAATATATTCGGGCAATGAATCCAGGTATTCTATTTCGTTTTTGTTTAATTTTAATGGAAGTTCATCTTCGTAAAGCCATAATTTATCTTTTGAGAATTTGAGTTTTTCTGCATAAGTTAAATCAAACCAATTTGGTGGGTAATTTATTCCAGCATTAAATTCGGAAAGTTTTTTTATTGCAAAAAGGTCATGATTTCCTTTAATGACAACATTGCAATTTGATTTAACCATTGAAATGCATTCGTGGGCATTACGGCTATCATCATATTTGTAATAAGTTTTTGAAAAACCGACAATGTCTCCTAAGCAAACAATTTCATCAACTTGTTTTTTATTAAGAATTGAAAATGTTTTTTTCAAGCTGATAATGTCTTCATGAATATCTGAGATAATACCTAATTGCATACGAACAAAATTATTTAATAATGTAAATTTATAGAAATATAATTATTTAAATATTTTTTTCTTCTATTTTTGTGCAGAATAAATTTTATAAAAATTAAGTGATATGTTTTTAAGACTAAAAGAATCATGGATTATTGTATTATGTTTTATGTCTTTAATAAATTTATACGGACAAAACAATATTTCAATTAAGGGCAAATTTAACAATTACAATAATGAAGAAAAATTTATTTATTTCAGAGATTTAGGAAATAAAGCAGCAAAGCCGGATACTATAATTATCTCAGAAAAAGGTGAATTTTCTTTAAATAAAAACATTAAAGAAATAAATTATTTTCAATTGGGACTTGGAAGAGAAGATAAGCTATTGATGATTTTGGCTCCCGGAGAAAAAATAAATATTGAATTAGACGTGAATAATATATCAACTCCTATAAAATTAACAGGGAGTGATAAATCTGAATTAATTTATAAAGTAAATAAAGAAATATTAGTTTATGATCTTCAATTGGATAGTTTAAATAAAGTTTATAAAAATTTTCATAACACAGATAAACAAGATTCAATAGGGGAAATTTTGTTGGGACAATACAGAGAAATTGAAAATTTGCAAAAATCTTATATCAGACAAATAATAACTGAGAACAATAAATCCTTGGTTTGTTTGGTTTTTATTAATCGCCTTGACATTAATAAAGATTTTGAAATTTATAAAGAATACGATAAAAAGATTTATAAAAAATACCCGAATAATATTTTCGTGAAAGATTTTCATGGAAAAGTTGAAATAGAATCCAAAACTGCTATTGGAGAAATTGCCCCTGAAATAAATCTCTTTAATCCCGAAGGTGAAAAAGTAAGTTTATCCTCATTAAGAGGAAAGATAGTTTTAATAGATTTTTGGGCAGCATGGTGTAGCCCATGCAGACGTGAAAGTCCTAATATGGTTAAAATTTATAAAAAGTTCAAAGATTCCGGATTTGAAATTTACGGTGTATCGCTTGATAAAACAAAGGATTCATGGATGAATGCTATAAAAATTGACGGATTAATTTGGACACATGTAACCGACCTTAAATATTGGAAATCTGAAGCTGCTTTAGCTTATGGAGTTAAATCAATTCCCTACACAGTGTTAATTGACAGAGATGGTATAATAATAGCAAAAGGACTTAGAGGAGAAAACTTAGAAAAAAAATTAGAAGAAATTTTTGAATAAAAAAACTTAATTTTTTATATTGCATTTTTTTTAGATTTATATCAAGATGGTAGAAAAAGTAAAATTCAGTGATGAAGATAAAATTAGAAAAGCATTTAGACCTAAAAACTGGAATGAAATAAAAACTGCTGATTCATGGCAGATTTTTAAAGTAATGGGGGAGTTTGTTAGTGCTTTTGAAAAATTAGGCAAGATTGGTCCTTGTGTGTCAATATTTGGTTCTGCAAGGACAAAACCCGATAATAAATATTATAAGATTGCTGAAGAAATTGCTTATAAATTAACAAAAAAAGGTTTTGGTGTAATAACAGGTGGTGGACCTGGAATTATGGAGGCTGCAAACAAAGGTGCAAGTTTAACCGGTGGAAAATCTGTTGGTCTAAACATTTCACTTCCTTTTGAACAATCAGCAAATAAATATATTGACTTTGATAAATTATTAAATTTCGATTTCTTTTTTGTTCGCAAAGTTATGTTTATGAAATATTCTCAAGGATACATTGTTATGCCTGGAGGATTTGGAACTTTGGATGAATTGTTCGAAGCCATAACACTTATTCAAACTCATAAAATGGTTAGATTTCCAATCATATTAGTTTCTAAAGAATTTTGGTCAGGAATTATTGATTGGATAAAAAACCAATTATTAAAAGAAAAAAATATTAATCCCGGCGATCTTAAGTTATTTTCTGTTGTTGACACTGCCGACGAAGCTGTTAGTAAAATTGAAGAGTTTTATACTAAATATTCTTTAAAACCAAACTTTTAAAAAAATTTTTGGATATAAAAATAAAAATCTATATATTTAAAAAATATTTGATTTTTTTTAGTGTTAATTAAAAAAAGGTTTAATGATGAAAAAATCATTAATTTTTATAATTTTAATGTTCTTTTCCTCAACACTTTTAAGTCAAAACTATGGCAGGGAAAGTTATTATAAAAACAACCCATATAAAAACCTTCCATCAATTGGATTGAATGCCGGAGTTATGCATTTTCAGGGAGATTATGGTAGCGTTAGTCTTGGAAAACCACAAATTGGTTTAAATCTTTTTATGGATTATAAATTATCGGGTAGCTTTGGTGTTTCTGTTAATGGTTTATTTGGTGTGTTGTCTGAAGAATTTAAAGATACGTATTCAAATTTCAACTTTTATACTTTCATATATGGTGGAGATGTTAATGTGTTTTTATATTTTAATGATATTTTTAACTTCAGGAGAACGTCAAGATTCTCACCATTTTTATCTGTTGGTGGTGGTATAATTTTTTTCAATCCTCATGATTTTGCTAAACAAGAATTAGATACTTCCAACCAATACGACCATTATGCTTTTACTACACCTTTTGGTGCTGGCTTGAAATTTAAAATATCTGAAAAAATAGAAATAATGTTATCTTCAAAATTCTACTGGACAACAACTGATTTTGTTGACGATGAAATTAGTTATCATTTAGTTAATGGAGAATTAGAAAGAAATTCAAAAAATAAAGCTAATGATACTTATTTATTCACTTCAATTGGTGTCTTGTATAGCTTAGGCAAAAGTAGATTTGTTAGAGCCCGAAGACGTGTAAGAAGTCTTCCTTCATATAGATTTTAATTTTTAATTTAATTCTCTGAATGACAATAAAAGTTCCTTTTGAAATTCTTCAAATCGAAGAAGATGGTTATCATTTATTAGTAAAAGCATCAATAAAAAATGAGAAAATTAATTTGTTAATTGATACTGGTGCTTCAAAAACAGTATTTGATTATAATAAGATGCTTGGAATTATTGATAACAGTAAGTTGAAACAAAACTCAAAGTTGTCAGTAGGTTTGGGGTCTGATAAAATCAAAAGTTATTCAATTGTTCTGAAACAAATTAAGATAGGGAACTTCCAAATTAATAATTTTAAAACTGCTTTGATAGATTTATTAAATGTGAATAATTCATATAAAAAACTGGGATTGCCTGAGATAAATGGAATTCTTGGTGGAGACTTTTTTTTGCAAACAAATACAATTATTAATTACAAAGAGAAATTTCTCGAACTTACAGAGTAATTAATTAATAAAAAGAATTATACCTTTTTCGGGATTAATGATTTACAATAAATTTCTTGCTGCTTGAATAAAATAAAGTTTTTTTGTTTGATAAGCTTGAAATTCTGCAAATATAAATTCCGTTTGAATATTCATTAACGTTAAATTTTGAAGTGTTACTGTTTTGAAGTTCTTTTGTTAAAACGCAATTTCCAACAATATCAAATATTTGAATCAAAACATTTGTGTTAGAAGGGACTTCAGAAAGCTTTATTGTAATATTATCCTTTGCAGGATTTGGATATAAATTAAAAGTAAATTCAGGAATTTTATAATCTTCTTTAATGCCAATATTTTTATCCGGAGGAGTTACACCTTTGTAGAATGTTAGACCCCCTGAAAAATTACCTATTATTAAATCTAAGTAACCATCATTATTAAGGTCATCAACAGCAGGTGCCGAACGAAAGCCCTCTATCATATATTTAGGTATTGAATCTGAAAAAATATAAAAAAGAGTTGAATAATTAGTGCTATCGAAACTATCAACATAATATAATGATGAGTCAACTGTAAAATTTCCAACAAGATTGCTATCTATATCCTTATAATAAAGAATATGGCCTGCTCCTGTGCCAACAAAAAGTTTATAATTTCCAACAGAGTCTTCAAAAAAGCAAGGTACACTATATCCATTATAATAATGTTCATATTTATCTGTTGCATCAACATTACCTAAGCTGTCGGTAACAAGAGTAAACACAGGTATATTTGCCGTACCTGTATTTTTATAAAAATTTAGATTTCCTTTTTTTCCAACTTGTGTATTAAAGGTGTCAAGCCAAATAGTATTTTTTTCTCCAATAACAAGGTCTAATAAAGAATCTCTGTCAAGGTCTATTAATTCTGGTGCGCTATATTGCCCTACATCTATTCCTTGGTAATTATTTTGTGAGAGCACTAAATTCATAGGATTTCCTGCACCTGCAGTATTTTCATAATAATGTAAAGTTCCATCGAAATCACCAATAAACATATCTGCATCGCCATCACCGTCAATATCTCCGAAAGTAGGCCTTACGTGAGAAATTTTCAATGCAGAAACATTTGCAAAATCTCTGGTTATAAGCTGAAATTTTGCTTGGTTTACAGTTCCTATATTTTTGAATAAAGCAATTTGACCTCGGAATAATGCAATTAAATCTCCATAATAAAGGTATGATGAATCTAAATATCCATAGTTTCCAACAAAAAGGTCTTTTAAACCGTCATTGTTATAGTCAAACAAAACAGGCATTGAAGCGGATCCAACATCAATCATATCGCCTTGGAAAAAATCGTTTTTTTGATATGTGAAAACAGGAATAGTATCAGAGCCTGTGTTTTTGTAATATAAAATGTTTTCAAAATTTGAAGCTTTATTATAATGATTTCCATCAAAAGGTGATACTATTAAATCCTTTAAGCTGTCATTATTAACATCAATAAGACAAGGAACAGGAAAAGAAGTTAAATTAATAGGAACAGAATATGAAGGAAAAGCAGTGTCCTGACTAATAATATAAGCTGAATCTGGAGTTCCCCCATTAATTAGTTCAACTAATATAGGAAAATCAACATCCCCGAGTATCAAATCTTTATCATCATCATTGTCTAAATCAATAAGAAGCATTGTTGAGCCTGTATGCTTTGGTGTTTTGGAATTTGTTGCAGGTTTATTAACAGGGGAATTTGATTTCACCGGCCAGCATGGTTGATTTAAATATACTAAATTGGATGTTTCACTTTCAGCAAAATATCCCCAGCAGTTTTCCGATAAATGATAATCAAGTTTATTACAATTCCCATATTTTTCCATTGACATATTTTTATGGTATTGTAAAAAAGTTCCTAATCCAAAAAAAGTTAAAATATCTAAATCGCCGTCACCATCAATATCTGAAATTCCGGGATAGTCTTCATAAGTTAAAAGTATATTTGTGTAATTAGGACCTTGTAATGAGTTTAATAAAGGTGTTACAAGAACAAATTCTAAACTTCCAACAGAATCAGAAATGTTTTTAAAAACTTTGATACCTCCAACACTCATTGTGAAAATATCCTGATAACCATCACAATTATAATCTGCGAGTTTTACCCATGAGTATAAATATGGAAATTTATAAGCATATTCGGGAGCATAAGTATAGTCGATGCTGTCGGGAGTTCCATTATTAATAAAAGTTAAGATTTTGTTTCCGTGTTTATCAAATGCAAGCATATCTTTTGTGCCATCCAGATTTAAATCTATGGGGCAGAATTGCATTGTATTCATGCCACCTACCCAAGCGAAATTATAATCATCCCCAATACTGTCTTTTACTTGTATTGAATAATCTTTTACAAAACCAAAATCGTGATATGTTTGCGAAAAAATTGGATTGAAAATAAGTGAAAGGAAAAATAAGCTAAAAAATATAATGATGTTTTTAAGTGGCATTTTCGTTTTAAATTTCATATTATATGATTTTATTTTGAAATAATAATTAACACTAATTATTTTGGGAGTTGAATTTATAAATGCATTTTTACAATTAAATTATTTTGAACTATATATGCAAAGACAAAGATAACTATTAAATAGTTGCCCGAATGATGTTTTTTATTATAAATAAATATTATAATTTAAAACATTCAATTGTAAATTAATAAAATTTTCTAACTTTGCACCCTTAAATTTTTTTATTTAAATTAATAACTTAATAATTAATAAATTATGCAGAATAAGGGTGCAATAAAACTTTTTGCAATAGTGTTTGCTGTTGTTTGTATATATCAATTGTCTTTTA
>CAYLPA010000016.1:18114-23931 GCA_964385385.1 uncultured Saprospiraceae bacterium
ATAAAACTTTTTGCAATAGTGTTTGCTGTTGTTTGTATATATCAATTGTCTTTTACTTTTTTTACAAATAAAGTAGAAAATGATTCAAAAGAATATGCGTTAAGAGAAAATATTAAAACTGATGCGAAATTTTTAGCTAAAGGAAATGATTTATTAGAAGATTATTTTACAGATTCTATTTCCAAAGCACAGAAAAAATATTATCTTGATTCAATGTCTGATCAGGTGATATACAACATTCTCATTAGAAAATATACTTATAAAGAATGTCAGGAACGTAATATTAACCTTGGCCTTGACCTTAAAGGCGGAATGAATGTTACACTTGAAGTGTCTGTTGTTGATATTATCAGGTCTATGGCAAATTTTACTCCGGACTCTATTTTTAATAAATCAATTCTTGATGCAATTCTAATGCAACGAAAAAGTCAAAAAGATTTTGTTACTCTTTTTGCCGAAGCATTCAAATTAAATGACCCTAATGCTCGTTTATCTTCAATTTTTTCTACCATAGAACTTAAAGACCAAATCAATCCAAATTCAACTGATGAGGATGTTTTAAGAGTAATTCGTCAAGAAACAAATGATGCTATAGATAGAACATTCGAAATTTTAAGAACACGTATTGACCAATTTGGTGTTGCTCAACCAAACATTCAAAAACTGCAAACAGCAGGAAGAATATTAGTTGAATTGCCGGGAGTTAAAGACCCCGAACGTGTTAGAAAATTGTTGCAAGGAACTGCTCACCTTGAGTTTTGGGAAACTTATGATTTTAAAGAAGTTTATAATTATTTAATTGAAGCTAATGATAAGTTAGCAGATTATTATGCTTCTTTTAATGAAGAAGTTAGTGATTCAAATATTGTTGATGAAACACAAGATGCTCCGGCTGTTGATGAAAATAAATCTCTTACTGATTTAGTAAATGAAGATCCAACTGAATCTTTATCAGATTTAACAAAAGAAGACACAACCGAATCTTTATTGGATTTGGTTCAGGAAGATAGTTTGGGAACAAAAGAAGAAACTGCAGGAAGAAAATCACTGTTTTCTATTATGACTCCAAATGTTGTACAAGACGAAAAAGGTAATTTCTATCCCGGAAGAGGACCAGTTATTGGTCGTGCAGAAATTCGTGATACTGCCCAAATTAACAATATGTTAAGAATGGACATAATAAAAAATATTTTTCCAAGAAATATTAATATGTTATGGTCAGTAAAACCAATAAAAGACCAGAATAGAGCTATGACTTCTATACTTGAATTGGTTGCATTAAAAAAATCTAATGATGGCAGGGCTTCTATAGATGGTGATGTTGTTATCAATGCACGTCAGGATTTTGACCAATATGGTGGCAATGAAATTTCAATGACAATGAATTCCAAAGGTGCTAAGGATTGGAAAAGATTAACAGCTAATAATATTGGTAAATCTGTTGCCATTGTTCTTGATAATTATGTTTATTCTTATCCGACAGTTAATAGTGAAATTCCTAATGGTCGCTCTCAAATTACAGGTGATTTTACTCTTGAAGAAGCTAAAGATTTAGCTAATGTTTTAAAAGCAGGTAAAACTCCTGCTCCTGCAAGAATTGTTGAAGAAGCTGTGGTTGGTCCTTCTCTTGGTAAAGAAGCTATTAATGCAGGCTTAATTTCTTTTATTATTGCTTTTGTACTTGTATTGATATATATGGTAATATATTATAACAGAGCAGGAATTGTCTCTGATATTGCATTATTAACTAACGTCTTTTTCTTATTTGGAGTCCTTGCTTCACTTGGTGCAGTTTTAACTCTGCCGGGTATTGCAGGTATTGTCCTTACTCTTGGGATGGCTGTTGATGCAAACGTTATTATTTATGAAAGAATAAAAGAAGAAATCAGAGCAGGGAAAGGACCTCGTTTGGCTGTAAGTGATGGTTATAAAAATGCTTACTCTGCAATTATTGATGGTAATGTTACAACTTTATTAACTGGTATTGTTTTATTTATTTTTGGTTCAGGACCAGTGCAAGGTTTTGCCACAACATTAATAATTGGTATTTTAACATCTTTATTCTCTGCAATATTCCTGTCTCGTTTAATTTTTACTTGGTTGCTTGATAGAAATAGAATGCCAAGTTTTTCTAATAAAATTACACAAAATGTACTTGTAAATTCAGTATTTGATTTTGTTAATTCCAGAAAAAAAATGTACTTTGTTTCTGCTGCTGTGATTTTAATTGGTATTGTTTCTTTAACAATTAATGGATTAAATTATGGAGTTGATTTTGCCGGTGGAAGAACTTATATTGTCAGGTTTGACAATGATATAAAAACAAATGAAATTAGTAAAGCTCTTACAAAAGGTTTTGAATATGCACCTGAAGTGAAAACATTTGGTGAAAGTGATCAGGTTAGGATAACTACTAAATATTTAATTGATGTTGATTCAATATGGGTTGACTCGGTTGTTGAAAGAAGATTATACGATGGTGTTAAAGGATTTTTTGAAACTCCTATTAGCTACGAAGAATTTTTGTCTGATAACGAAGATAAGTTAATTGGTAGGCTAAGCTCTCAGAAAGTTTTCCCAACAATTGCCGATGATATTAAAAGGTCATCAGTTTATGCTTTGTTTTTTGCTTTTATAATAATTTTCTTATACATAGCAGCGCGTTTTAGAAAGTGGCAATTTGGAGTTGGTGGACTTGTTTCCTTAGTTCATGATTCGATTATTGCAATTTCTTTGTATTCATTATTCTATAGTATAATGCCTTTTAATTTGGAAGTTGACCAGACATTCATTGCGGCGATTCTTATGATAATTGGTTATTCTATTAACGATAGTGTTGTAATTTTTGACAGAATTCGTGAATACACAAAATTATTCCCCAAAAGAACTCTTAAAGAAAATATGAATGCTGCATTAAACAGCACTTTAGCTCGAACAATAAATACTTCAGGAACTACATTTGTAGTACTTCTTTCAATATTTATTTTTGGTGGAGAAGTTATCAGAGGTTTTGCTTTCGCTCTTATGATTGGAATATTAGTTGGAACATATTCTTCTTTATTTATTGCAAGCCCAATCGCTTATGATTTTATTAAATTACAAGATAAAAGGAGAGCATCAAAAAAGAAAATTATTAAAAAGAAAAGATAAACATTACTATCAAGTTTTTTCTTAATTATTCCGAAAATTTTAAAATTTCCTGACAATTTTTCAATACTCTAAAAATTAGGAGTTGATATTTCATTATTTTATTTGAGCAAATGTAATAATCAGAAATATTAATCTGATGGGATGAAAGAACGTTTTTTTTGCAAAAATTTAAAATATTCAATTGACAAATATTAAATTTTATAAAATAACTTGTAAAACTTAAAAATAATTCATTATTTTAGCAAATTATTTTATGATTTAATATAATTTTAATAAGATGAAGATTTATAACGCATTAATTCCAACCCTAATTATTTCGGTATTTCTAACAGTTAATTTGCAGGCACAGCAAAAGAATTATACTCAAGAAGCAGACGAAGCTTTTGAAATGAATATGTATTTTGACGCAATTGCGATGTATAAAAAAGCATATTCAAAAGTTGGAAGAAACAAAATTGAAAAGAAAAGAATATTATTTCGTGTAGCAGAATGCTATAGATTAACAAATAATGTAAGAAAATCTGAAGCAGCATACAAAAGAGTTATAAGGGCGAAATATCCGGATCCTATTGTGTATTTGTATTATGCAGATGCAATGAAAATGCAGGAAAAATATGAATTTGCAATTATTGAATATAAAAAATACAAACAAAAAGTTCCTGATGACCCACGTGGAGAAATGGGTGTGAAATCATGTGAATTAGCGCAGTCATGGAAAGATAATCCTACAAGATATGAAGTTCTTCCAATGAAAAAGATGAACTCAAGAGAAGATGATTTTTCCCCTACATTTGCTGATAAAAAATATAAAGCAATGGTTTTTACATCAACAAGATCTGATGCTCTTGGAGGTGGATATGATCCTAATACAGGTATGAGTTTCTCAGACCTTTTTATTGTTTCTCAGGATAGAAAATATAACTGGGGTGTTCCAAAATTATTTGATAAAGAATATGTGAATTCTGATGATAACGAAGGCTCTGCAACTTTTAACAGAAAAGTTAATACAATTTATTTCACAAGGTGTGTTGTTGTAAAAAAACGAAAATTAGGTTGCGAAATTTATACAGCAAAAAAACGCGGACGTTCATGGACACAACCCGAAGTATTACCTCTTGCACCTGATAGTTTCACTGTTGGGCATCCTGCAATTTCGAAAGATGAAAAAACATTATATTTTGCATCTGATATTCCAGGTGGATATGGTGGTAAAGATATATGGATTGCAAAACGTACAAAAAAAACCAAACCATTTGGAAAACCAAAAAATCTTGGTACTGCAATTAATACTTCTGCTGAAGAAATGTTTCCATATCTTAGGGCAGACGATTTTCTTTATTTCGCTTCAAACGGACATATTGGAATGGGAGGATTAGATATTTTCTTCTCCAGAAAAGAAAGTGGCAAATGGACTAAACCTGTTAATATGCAATTTCCTATGAATTCTGCTGCCGATGATTTTGGTATTTGTTTTAATCTCGATAAAAGTCAATTACAGAAAAAACATGTTGATGAAATGGGATTTTTTACCACTAACCGAAAAGGTGGTAAAGGTGGAGATGATATTTGGGAATTCACTCTCCCTGAAATCGTATATACTTTGCAAGGAATTGTCAAAGACGAAAACACACTGCAATTAATTAAAAATGCAAAAGTTCATTTAGCTGGCTCAGATGGAACATCCATAGAAACAAGAACTGATGCTGTTGGATTTTATCGTTTTAACAGAGAACAAATCCTGAAAAATACTACTTATAATTTAGATGTTCATAAAAGCGGATATTTTAGTGAAAAAGGTAAAGAGTCAACTGTTGGAAGAAATAAAACTGAAGACCTTGTTCTTAACTTTACTCTTGTTCCAATTCCTAAAGAACCTATTCCACTGCCCGAAATTAGATATAAACTTGCTAAATGGGATTTACAAGACCAATATAAAGATTCTCTTAATGACCTTATAAAAACTATGAATGATAATCCAACCATAGTTATTGAACTTATGTCTCACACCGATGCAAGAGATACAGATGAAAAAAATAATATTTTATCTTCAAATAGAGCTCGTTCAGTTGTTGATTATTTAGCTGAAGAAGGTATTGTTTCTGATAGAATGGTAGCAAAAGGTTATGGAGAATCAAGACCCAGAACACTTAAAAATGGATACACTTATAATTATGGTACTTATAATGGAGTATCTTTTCCTTCTGGTGTTAAATTAACAGAAGATTATATAAAATCTTTATCAACAACAAAACAAAGAGAAGCAGCTCATCAGCTTAATCGTAGAACAGAATTTAGAATTATTAGAGATGATTATGTACCACCCGATGCTAATGATTCTATAGCAGCTGATGTTAGTAATATTGAAATTGCAATCAACCCTGAAGATAATGTTATTGAACTATTATCAGCAGGAGATACTCTCGAAGTTCCTTGTTATCTGCTTGATAAATCAATGTCATTCAAATACGAAGAAGAAGTTGACACAATGAAAGTTTCTATCGATGTTATTAACGATTTCCTTAGGGTTCATAAAATTGACAAGACAAGCTTTGTGAAAAAGGAAAAAGCTTTTGAAAACGATGGAACTGTTATCGAAGGCTCTGTTATTGTATTTAGAAAGATGGCTATTGGACAAAAAGAAGTTAGAAATATCCATGCTAAAGTTGT
>CAYLPA010000016.1:24031-27901 GCA_964385385.1 uncultured Saprospiraceae bacterium
GGAATTTTTCCTAATGGTTTTTGTAAAATTATTCCTGATTATCTTGGTGGTGATGATGAATGGTGCAATATTATGCATGCAGATGGAGCAGGAACAAAATCTTCATTAGCATACATTTATTGGAAAGAAACAGGCGATTTATCAGTTTGGAAAGGTATTGCTCAGGATGCAATTGTTATGAATATTGATGATTTACTTTGTGTTGGAGCAACCGAAAATATTTTATTATCATCAACAATTGGAAGGAACAAAAATCTTATTCCCGGAGAAGTTATTTCTGAATTAATTAATGGAACAGAAGAATTTTTGCAGGAACTGAGAGAAATGGGAATTGGAATTTATTCAACAGGTGGCGAAACTGCTGATGTTGGAGATTTAGTTAGAACAATTATTGTTGACTCTACAGTGGTAGCTCGAATGAAAAGAGCTGATGTTATTTCAAATGAAAATATTCAAGCAGGAGATGTCATTGTTGGATTAGCATCGTCGGGTCAGGCAACTTACGAAAAAGAATATAATGGTGGGATGGGAAGCAATGGTCTTACTTCTGCTCGTCATGATGTTTTCAGCAAAATTTTTAAAACAAAATACCCGGAAAGTTTTGATGCTGCAATTCCTGATGATTTAATTTATTCGGGAAATTTGCACTTAACTGATAAAACCGAAGTGCCTGAAATTAATGCAGGAAAACTTGTTTTATCTCCAACACGAACCTATGCTCCTGTGATAAAAAAAATATTAGAAAAATATCGCAAAGAAATTCACGGGATGATTCATTGCAGCGGTGGAGCGCAAACTAAGGTTTTAAATTTTGTTAACAACCTCCATATTGTTAAAAATAATATGTTTCCTTTACCACCTTTGTTTAAAATAATACAAGAACAATCAAACACTCCTTGGGAAGAAATGTACAAAGTCTTTAATATGGGGCATAGAATGGAAATTTATGTTAAGGAAAATTTTACCAAAGATTTAATTAATATTTCAAAACAATTTAATGTTGATGCCCAAATTATAGGTCATTGCGAAAAATCTTCTTCAGGCAAATCTCTCACAATCAAATCTGAATTTGGAAATTTCTTTTATTAGTTTATTAAAATATTTGTTAAAGAACTACCTGCAAAAGTGAGGTTTCTATCTTTTGTTTCTTTACAAAACATAAACAAATTCAAACCAATATTTTTATTAATTTTGCCTAACAATTTTAAAAATTACAAATGTTAAAAAAACTAGAAGAAATATATAAGCGATGGGAAGAAATCGGAGAACAAATCAATGATCCCGAAACTATTTCAAATATGAAACTTTATGTCAAATTGAATAAAGACTATAAAGATTTACAATCTATTGTCGATGCTTATAGAAGCTATAAAAACATACTTGCCAACATTGATTCAGCAAAAGAAATTATTAATACTGAAAAAGACGAAGAATTTCGTTCAATGGCAAAAGAAGAATTGAATGATTTAATAAAACAAAAAGGAGATACTGAAGAAGAAATCAGGATTATGCTGATTCCTAAAGATCCTCAAGACGGGAAAAATGCTATTGTGGAAATAAGAGCAGGAACGGGAGGTGATGAAGCAAGTATTTTTGCCGGAGATTTATACAGGATGTATTTGAAATATTGTGAAAACAAAAAATGGAAAGTCGAAACTGTTGATATAACTGAAGGAACTGTTGGTGGTTTTAAAGAAATTATTTTTAAAGTTTCAGGTGAAAATGTTTATGGTCAGTTGAAATATGAGTCGGGAGTTCATCGTGTGCAAAGAGTTCCTAAAACAGAAGCTCAGGGAAGGCTTCATACTTCTGCTGCTTCTGTTGCTGTTTTGCCCGAAGCTGATGAATTTGATATTGAACTAAATCAATCGGATATTCGTAAAGATACTTATTGTTCGTCGGGTCCCGGTGGACAATCAGTTAACACAACATACTCTGCCGTTAGATTAACACATGTTCCAACAGGTATTGTTGTTACATGTCAGGACCAAAAATCACAGCTAAAAAATCTTGATAAAGCCATGGTGGTTTTAAGAACTAGAATTTATGAATTGGAATATAAAAAATATCTTGATGACATTTCATCAAAACGTAAAACTATGGTCTCAACAGGCGACCGCTCAGCCAAGATAAGAACTTATAATTGGCCTCAGGGAAGAATTACAGACCATCGTATTACTTTGTCTTTATTTAATCTTCAGGAATTTATTAATGGCAATATACAAGAAATGATTGACGCATTACAATTAGCCGAAAATGCTGAACGTTTAAAAGAAGCTGTAAGTTAAAAAATTGCAAACATAATAATCATGACAAGAAAAAATCTTTTTAATTTAATTAAGAAAAAAAAGTCGTTTTTATGTATTGGCTTGGATAGTGATATTTCTAAAATTCCAAAACATTTATTGTCTTTTAAAGACCCTGTTTTTGAATTTAACAAACAAATAATTGATTCAACCAAGGATTTGGCAATTGCATATAAACCTAATTTGGCTTTCTATGAAAGTCGTGGCTCTAAAGGATGGCTCAGCTTGGAAAAAACAATTGATTATTTAAAATCTTTAGAAAATCAGGTTTTTACTATCGCCGATGCAAAACGTGGAGATATTGGAAATACTTCTAAACAATATGCAAAAACATTTTTAGCTTCTGAGAAGCCGAGCTTGAATTTTGATGCTATAACTGTTGCTCCTTACATGGGGCAGGATTCAGTAACTCCTTTTCTTTCTTATGATGGGAAATGGGTCATTTTGTTAGTTTTAACATCAAACAAAGGTTCTGAAGATTTTCAAAACCCTCTTAGTTCTGGTTCCGCAACTTTTGAAAAATTGGGAATTAAAACACTTTTTAGAAAAAGACTTTTTGAGCAAGTTATGATAAAATCTTATGAATGGGGAAATGAAGATAATCTAATGTTTGTGATTGGTGCAACTAAAGCCGAAATGTTGCAAAAAGTTAGAAACATTGCACCTTATCATTTTTTGTTAATTCCCGGTGTTGGTGCTCAGGGAGGAAATCTTGAAGACGTTGCAAAATATGGTATTAATAGCCAATGTGGATTAATAGTTAATTCTTCACGGGGCATTATTTTTGCATCTGGTGGAAACGATTTTGCTGAAAAAGCAAGAGAACAAGCATTGATTTTACAGAAGCAAATGTCAGATATTCTTGTAAAATATAATATCATATAAAAAAATTATTAGATGAAATTCATATTAAACTTCGCATTTATATTTCTGTTTTTATCATCTGCTTATTCACAGGTTTTTGATATTAGTGACTTGGAAAACGAAAACGATTCTACAACTGAAATTGATGAAAGTATAGACTTATATGATAAATATAATCCCGTTTTTGGTGGAGATTCAATTCGTTATCGCAAAGGTGTTAAATGTATGGGACAGGTGAAAGATTATTATCCCAACGGAAAGTTAAAACATAAGGGTATTTATGACAAAGGAAAGCTAACTATTTATAAAAATTATTATGAAAATGGACAGTTAGAAAGGTCTTTCAAGGTTAAGGGCAGTCTAAAGCATATTTTAGAGCTTTATTATAAAGATGGAAAATTGAAATCCAAAGTAGATTATTTTAAAAAAGAAGAATTGATTTGGCAGGATTTTTTTCCTGACGGAAAAATGGAATTTTATGAAGAATATGATAAAAGTTTTGATTTTTATATTAGCTTGAAATTTTTTTATGAAAACGGAAACCCTCAAAATATTCTTGAATTGATTGAAAAAAAGAAAAGGTTATATGATAGCAAAGAGTATTATGAAAATGGAAAAATCAAAGAGGAAGGTAAAATAATCCATAATATTGCATTGAATGATTATCAAAAAGTCGGCATTTGGAAAATTTATGATGAAA
>CAYLPA010000017.1:0-17936 GCA_964385385.1 uncultured Saprospiraceae bacterium
AATTCTATGAATTAACGAAATACAAAAATATAAATTATTTCTTAATGAAATTTAGCATGTATTAAAATTAATTTTTTAACTTTGTATTGAGAATTATGTATTAATAACCTTATAATTATGAAAAAAATTAAAACTTTTCTCATATTTTTTCTATTGTTTTTAGGGGGTGTTCAATTATTGGCAAGTTGTCCTAATGCGTTAATAAATATGCAATTTGAAGTGAATGAAAATACTAAAACTAGTTCAATAACGAAGACTTTTCCTAAAATTAACAATATAACAGCTAAAACTAACTTATCTGATCTTATAATTGGAATCTATTTAGAAGGTACTTCATACAATAAGGCACTTGGGATTTATAATGGTACAGGAGCTCCAGTTAACTTAGGTAATTATTCATTAAAAATTGCATTTAATGGTGGAGGTACTTTTGGTGCTGAGTTAGTATTAAGTGGTACAATTGCAAATGACGCATTTTACGTAATTGTAAATGATGATGCTGGTGCTTCGCTATTAGCTAAAGCTGATCTTGTTTATGCAGGTACTTGCTTGAACTTTAATGGGAATGATGCCATTGCTTTGTACAATAATTCATCAAAAGCTGGAATCATCGATAAATTAGGTGATGAAAATAATAGTGCTATTTGGGGAGAAGGTGCTACTTTTGTTAGAAAAAAGGACAATATTTCAGGACCATCCACAACTTATAATTCAAGTAATTGGGAAGATTATGGTGAGGATGAGTTTGATGTATTTGATAATGCTATTATACTCCCCATCGAACTCCTATCTTTCAACGCCTTTTCAAACAACCAAAAAGTCGAACTCAACTGGTCAACCGCCTCCGAAATAAACAATAGTTATTTCACTGTTGAGCGTTCAGTTGATGCTGAAAATTTTGAAATTATAAAAACAGTTTCGGGAGCCGGAAATAGTAATTCTCAAATAAACTATTCTGCAACCGACAATAATCCATTAAGCGAACTTTCGTATTATCGCCTAAAACAAACTGATTTCAACGGCGATTATTCTTATAGTAAAATTGTAGCTTTTGAAAACTCATCAGAAATTATGAGTTTGAAAATTCTAAATCTTTACTCAAAACCAAACAGCATTAATTTCACTATTTCAAATCCTAATCTTGAAAATCTATCCTATGAAATAATTAATACCTTAGGCAAAGTTTTAATTTCATCAAAAGTTGAAAATGTGGTTAAGAAATCAAATATTGTTGTTAGCGACAATGACCTTTCACATGGTATTTATTTTATAAAACTCAGCAGTAGTAAGGAAACTGTTGTGGAAAAGGTTTTGTTTTAGAAATTTTATTAATAACTCCATGATGGAGTAATAATAATAGCAAATTAAATAGTGCTTGCACGAAAACAGATAAATAATGATTTTCTGAGATTTTTCGCATCTTAAGATAGCAAGGCTTTTATCTCACGAAGTAAATTGTTAAAAAGACCGAACTGCACGCACATAGTTTGGGTCGTTTTTAATACCATGGTTCTGGTAGCCACTGCCTAAGTACTCGTACCACGCTTCGGAGTTACTGTACTCGCTGGAACTCCAATAGTAGCAAGAATGAAAATAACTACCAATTGCAAGTTTATTCAAGAAAAGCTTGTGCAACTCATCCTTACTTGGCAAATACCAGTCGGAATAGCCATTCAAGACTAAATCATAACACATTTTAGCCGCATAGTTTCCTGCTCCCTGAGCGCTAACAATGGCATTTGTGTTTGCATTTCCTGTGCCTAAGGCAGTGCCTGTTGCTCCTGTTGTTACATTACTTCCATTCCACCATAAAATAGATGCTGTGCTTATATCAGATGGAGCTGCTATTAAGCCGTGCTGTACAGAGGCATCGTAACCAGGGTCACCAGTTTGTAATATATAGGCAATAATACCGCCTAGATAGCTACTTCCGATACCTATTCCTGTTGTAAAAGAGAGTTCCTCGCCATAGGTAGTGCCTATACTATTTGTGGCATAAGCCCTGACGTAATAGAGTGTAGAAGGTTTCAATCCTGTCATTTCGCTTGAAAAAATTCCAGTACCAGCACCATCTAAGGTTTTATTTCCATTAATGGTAGGATTTGAAGATTTTTCCCAGCAAATTCCTCTGGCAGTAACATTTTCTCCGCCATCAGATGTTACATTGCCGCCGCTTGTGGCAGTGTTAGCCGCTATTGAAGTAATTGCAGTTGTTGTAACCTTGAGTATAGGATTGTTATCGCTATTCTCATCTTTATTACAACTGTTTGTAAGCATTAATAACACTCCCATTATTGCTAATGAATAAATCCAAATTCTGTTTTTTGTTTTCATATTAATAAAATTTATTAATGTTAATTTATTTATCTAACAAAAATAAATAAAATTTTTATATTTTGTTTACATATATTCAAAATATTTTTAAAATCTATATTTCATACTATTTCAATAGTTATTAAACCATTGGCATTAGTAGTTGGTATCTGCGTTTCTAAATAAACAACTGTGCCGGTTAAAAAAGCCATGTAAAATATTTAATTCATTCCAATAGCCTAATTGACTATTAGTTAGTTGATAGTATTGTGGATGACCGCCTGATAGCTCATTTTTTGAGGACTTTGTGCCTATTACTTATGCAGTTAATAATACGGCTGCTTAAATAGTAAATAATTTTCTAATAATAAATTAATTAGTTATAAACATTTTTAAGAAAGACACACAGAAAATTATATATACTTAATAATCATTTTTTTATAATTGTACTAGTAAATACGATGTCATAAAAATAATAGCAAATTACATATCTAATTCTTAACGTTTTCTTAAAGAGACTTAAAATAAATTAAAATTGATTAAAGACATTATTATTAAATATTTTGAACCAAAAATATACATCCTTTAAAACTTGCAATTCGTAATACTACGCCATATAATTTTAAAAAATTTTAGACCGCTAAAGGCGGCGATTATTAAATTCAGACTTCCTGACACTTGTTAAAAATAAATTGATAGTTTTATTGATACAGTTTTATAACAAAAACATTTAAGGAATTTGCAAATGACACCAAATTGCGAGAAAATCTTTGAGACTTTGCATGAAAATAAATGAAGATGCTGTTGAGTTTTGGTGTCAGTTATAATTCTTGTTAAGTCAGTGATTTTCTATTGTTTTTGATTATTGTTTTTTAATTGTTAATCAGATGCTATACAATATGTTATACATGTATTTGCCACAATAAAATTTGGCGATAACTCTGTTCTTTGTGTTTCTTTGAGTATTTCTGCTTTAGTGGCTAACTTTTTTTAATTGCCACAAAGACACCAAGTCAGAAAGATTCACAAAGAAAATATGAAAAAACTAACCGTCATATTTTATATTGGTGTTTGTATTTTAAATAGAATGATTATTAATTTATTACATTATATTTACTAAATTTAATTACCCGAAAAAAATCGCTGTTAAGTCGAGAACTCTGAAATTGTTAAATAGATAAATTATTTTACCACGTGAAACCTTTTGTTTCACTGTGGTTAAAAAGTCCGAACGGCACGCACTTTGTAATTAAGGTGCTTACCGTTGTATTGCTTCCAACCATTGTTGAAGCCCTGTAGCCACGCGTAATTGTCATCATACTCGCTGGAACTCCAATAGCCCCCACTAGTAAAACCACCAATTGCAGTTTTATTCAGGTAAAGCTTGTTCAACTCATCTATGCTGGGCAAATACCAGCTGGAATAGCTATTCAATTCTAAATCATAACAACATTTAGCCGCATAGTTTCCTGCTCCCTGAATGCTAACAATGGCATTTGTGTTTGCATTTCCTGTGCCTAATGCAGTTGCCGTTGCCCCTGTAGCTACAATATTTCCATTATACCATTGTATACCTGTGCTGCTTTGGTCGAATGAAGCTGCTATTAAGCCGTGTTGTACTGAAGTATCGTAACCAGGATCACCAGTTTGTAATATATAGGCAATAATACCGCCTTGATAGTTATCTCCAATAGCTAATATTGTTGGTGGTGGGTCATCGTTTTTCTCGCTTTTTTCATCTTTCTTACAACTATTTGTAAATATTAATAACACTCCCATTATTGCTAATGAGTAAATCCAAATTTTGTTTTTTGTTTTCATGTTAATAAAATTTATTAATGTTAATTTACTTATCTAACAAAAATAAATAAATTTTTTACATTTTGTTCACATATATTCAAAATATTTTTAAAATCTATATTTTCTCCTATTTCTTGTAATAATTTTTTCTAGCTTACAAATCCTTTTATCATTCCCACCAACAAATCCACAGGATGCTATTTGTGATATTCATCTGAATTCCATTCGGATGTTATGTGTTTTCTCACAAAACTAATTTGATTCTTTAAGATGTTATTATTTTGTTTTATCTTTGGAAGAAAATATTTTCTTTTTATGAATTGTATGTTGAATAAAAATGACATAAAATAAAGAAAAGTAAATTGAAAAATTATCCTATGGGATTAAGCATTCATTATAGGGGTAGTTTCAGAAATGGTGCATGTCTTTCGGATATGATTGAAGAAGTAAAAGACATTGCAGAAGTTTATAAATGGAAATATTCAATTTTCAAAGAAAAATTCCCCGAAAACTCTTTTGGTAAAACTTCATATAATCAAAACATTTATGGCATAAGTTTTACACCGCCAAATTGTGAAACTGTTTCATTGACTTTTCTTTCAAACGGAAAGATGTCTAGTTCTGTTCATTTAAAATTTTACGGCAAGACTAATGATAAATCCGAACAGGATTATTTATATATGCTTTCGGTAAAAACACAGTTTGCCGGAATTGAAGTGCATAAATTTATTATTCACCTGTTTCGATATTTGGACAAAAAATATTTTCAGGATTTAAAAATTTTTGATGAAGGTAAATACTGGGAAACAGGAGATGAAAAACTGTTGCAGGAAATTATTAATCAATATATCGATTTGTTAGAAAACGTAACATCTGCAATAGAAATTTATCCAATGAATACTGGCGAAACATTTGAAAGTTATTTTAAAAGATTAATAAAGAATATTCATAATAAAACAAAAAAGGATTAAACGAAACATAGATGAAAAAAATATGAAATTATGCTTACCACGCTCATCTAAATTTTTATATTATTATTTTGTTTTATCTTTGGGAAACGATTATTTGTGTTTGTAAACAAATAATAGATTATGCTATTGGTCACTATTGACTTAGAAAGTATTTTTACATTCATTACATTATAACTTAATTCAATTAATTATGAACATATCTGAACCTGAAAATCTCAATTCTAATATGCAATTTATAATAAACATAATAATAACAATTGTTGCCATTTTTTTAACAACTATTTTAACTTATAAATGTTCAATGAAGGCTTTCCGAAAACAGACATTGGAGGACAGAATTAACAAAACAATTACTTTTAAAAAGAAACTTGATTTACAATTAAAATCATTAAGTATAGTTGGACAACAGATTTCAAAAAAATACACACAAAATTCAATTATTCCAAAGAAAGACAGAAATAAATATTGGAGTGAGGTTTATTCTAATTATGATTTTGAATCATTTTTCACTTTACTTTATAATTCAACAGAAACAGAGTTTTCAGAAGTTCTAAAGCATGTAGAACCATCCTATAATGAAAGATTTGAAGAAGCTTTGCTTTTAATAGGTAATAATGCATTTACTAATAAGGAAAAAGCTCATTCCGTTTACGTAATTTTCTTTCAAGGTAAAATTCTTGCTAAAAAAATACAAGAAATTGATACAAAAACTATTATTGAAAGTATTAAATGAAGCATTATTCGTTGTGAAAAATAATTAAAATTCTTGTGGATGAAAAATTCTTCAGATATAATGATAAAATATCTGGATATGGAGCAAAAAAATTGCCATAAAAAAACCCCGTTACCGGGGCAAGGGCCTATACAACCCTTCACCTCCACAAAAGTGGATTAATGCAAATATACAACAAATTTTTCTCTTTCATAAAAAATAATTAAAAATTATAAACACAAACATGTTAATAAACAATATTTGATATAAACGAACAAACAGCTAACGGTCTAATAATCTATTGTGTTACTACAGATTTTCTCTTGTTTTTTTTAAATGTTATTATTCTGTTTTATCTTTGGGAGACAATTAATTGTGATTTTAAATAAATTTAAAAAGCATGAAATCAATACTAACAATTTTAACACTCTTGGCTATTTGTAGCTTTTCCTATGGACAAAAAGCAATGACATTTACTGAAGCACGGACACAAAATATTATGAATTCAGCTTTTGATAGTATTTACAAAAGTGCTATTCATGTTGACACTTCACTTGCTGTATTTAAAACTAATCAGGAAGAATTCGCTGCATCATATCAAAAAATGCTTCAAGACTTTGGACAATTTTTGAAAAAAGATAGTTTTATATGGGAAAAACCTACAAGGGGTTTTAACAGAATCTATTTTAATAAAGATGGAGGTATAGATTATTTTCTCTTTAGTTTTCGTCCCAATCAATTAACAGTTGAGCAAGAAGCAAAATTTAAGGAATTATTGAATAAGTTTATTCAAGACTATAAGTTACCTTTGTCAGCAAAGACTGGATTTGCACAATGTAGTCCTGTTGTTTATAAACCATAAGTATGGTAATTCGATTGGAGTTTGCAGATTGTCAATTGTCACCATAATTGCGTAACAGAAAATTTCACTAAGTCCATGTTAAAATTATATCATTATACAAGTATTAATAATCTAGCACTAATATTAAAATCGAGATCTTTTCGTTTTGGTAGACTTGACACGGTAAATGATCCCACAGAAGGTCAGGCTAAAGATTTTCCGTCATTATCTAAATACATTTTTGTTTCTTGTTTTACCACCAACAAAGAAGAAAATCTTGCACTTTGGAACATGTATACACCTAATATGCGAGGAGTTAGAATTGAAATAGATACACCACTTTTCGAATCATATAAATTTAATGAAATCGATAATTATCTTGTTTCAGAAAATGAATGTATAAATGAAAAGAAAAGATATTTTATTATTGAAGGGAAAAATGAACCTTATGAAATAGAATATACAAATGATGAAGATCTTCTTAGACCTTCTATTATTGTTGATGACGGATTGCAAGTAGGTAATTTAGCTCAATATAAGCGTGAAATTTGGTCATTTGAACAAGAATATCGCTACAGATTAGGAATAGTTCCTATAAAAAGAAAAAAAGATAGTGACTTTGCTATGAGATATTCATCTTTAATGGAAAAAAATATTCCACCTCCAATGGATGGTTATTTAGTAAAAATTTTAGAAAGTTCTTTTAGGCAAATGAAAATTATTTGTGGTCCAAAAATAATAAATGGAGACAAAGAAATAATAGAGTCGTTAATTAATAATTATAATAAAACTGCACAGCTAATAGAAAGTAGTCTTACAGGGTTTATTAGATGATTAAAAGATCAATTTAAATAGTATTTCTTTAATTCATCATCAACTTATTCTGTCCAAACTTACAAAACTGTAAGCCAAAAATAGTAGATAAAATTTTCTAGTTAATAATACCATTTATCAACTTTACCAACAAATCCGTAGCATCTTCCTCATTAACATTTTTCTTAATCACATTTTGTTTTTTATAAAGATTAACCTTGTTTTTGCCTGAACCAACCACGCCATAATCTGCATCAGCCATTTCGCCAGGTCCGTTAACTATGCAACCCATAACAGCAATTTTCAAACCTTTAAAATCGCTGCATTTTTCTTTTACTTCTTCCAAAACTTTTTGAATATTATAATTTGTCCTTCCGCAGCTTGGGCAGGAGATAAATTCGGTTTTTGTAATTCGGTTTCCGGTGGCTTGCAGAATATTAAAAGAAGTTTTTGAAATTAACTCTGCATCAATATCGGATTCCAAACAAATGCCATCTCCAAAACCATCAACAAAAAGTGATGCAATATCAGAGGAACTATAAACTAAGAATTTATCTTTGTTTAGATTCTTATAATTCCGTTTAATTATCACAGGTGTTTTACAATTGTTGGCAGTTAATTCAAAAAACACTTTTCGAAAAGAATTTATTGGAACTTCGAAATCAGACTCAATCATCAAAACTGAGTTTTTTGATTTTTTTAATTCTTCAATTTGTGATTTTTCTAATTTCGGTTTGTCAATTTTCAATATTTCAAAGTCAGTATTGTTGAAGAATTCACTAAGTTTAAAATCAAAATTTGCTGAATCCCGAAAGCTTTCGGGACCAATTATAACAGGAACATTGTCCCCTCCTATTATTCCAACAGTAATTGTTTCTCTTTTTCTATATAAAAATGGATTAGTAGATATTTCTTCATTATTTTCTTTGGTCAATTGCCTTTTGCCTTTATATCTTTCGGCAATAATTTTAGCAACAGGAACTTCTTTTACAGGGTCTTCGGTTAAAGAAACTCTAATGGTATCTCCAATTCCATCGTCGAGTAAAGCTCCGACACCGGCAGCAGATTTTATTCTTCCTTCATCTCCATCTCCTGCTTCGGTAACTCCGAGATGAAGCGGATAATTCATGCCTTCTTCCATCATTTTATTTACTAAAAGCCTGCAAGCAAAAACCATAATTTTTATATTGCTGGCTTTCATCGAAAGGACAATATTATGGAAATTGAAAGCTTCACAAATTCTCACAAATTCCATTGCAGACTCAACCATGCCTTCGGGAGTGTCGCCATAGCGATTCATAATCCTGTCGGAAAGCGAACCACGATTTGAACCAATTCTAATTACTGTTCCGTATTCTTTACAAACTTTTAACAGAGGTAAAAATCTATCACTGATTCTTTCAAGCTCAAGATTATATTCCTTGTCAGTATATTCAATTTGTTTGAAGTTTTTTTTATCGGAATAATTTCCGGGATTTATTCTTATTTTCTCTACAATTCTTGCAGCAGTTTCAGCAACTTTCGGATTAAAATGAATATCTGCAATTAATGGAACATCGAAACCTGATTTAGTTAATTCTTTTTTTATGATGGCAAGATTTTCGGCTTCTTTAATTCCGGGAGCTGTAATTCTAACATATTCACAACCGGCTTCAATTAATTTTATCGACTGCTCCACCGTGGCTTTTGTGTCCATGGTGTTTGTATTTGTCATCGATTGAATCCGAATAGGATTATTGCCACCAAGAGGAACATTCCCAATTTTCACTATTCTGGTATTCAAATTTGAGTAAGAAAACATATTCTTGTTGTATTTTGTTTTTTTTTTAATAATATTTTTATTCATAAATTTTAAAATTATCCCAATCTAAACCGACAGTAAATTTATTTCTTAGATTTTCAAGCTCAGAGAATTTCAAAATACTGGAGCCTATTGATACTGAATTTTGTTCAAATTTAAGTAGAGTGTTTCCTTGAGGGTCAAATATCAATGAATCACCACAATGTTTTGTTCCTCTACCATCTTCGCCAACACGATTTACGCCAATCACATAAGCTTGATTTTCGATTGCCCTTGCTTGTAATAAACATTTCCAATGATTAGTTCTTGCCGCCGGCCAATTAGCAATATAAATCAAACAATCAAAGTCATATTTTCCTTCTTTATAATTATTTTTTGCCCATACCGGAAACCTAAGGTCATAACAAACCATAAGTTTGAATTTCCAACCATTGAAATTAATAATCCTGTTTTCATTTCCGGTAGAAAAATGTTCTTGCTCATTTCCCATCCTGAAAAGATGTCTTTTGTCGTAATAATCAAAACTTCCATCAGGATTCATCCATATCATTCTATTAAAATAATTCCCATTTTCATTTATCATCAAACTTCCAACAATTGCACATCCTGTTTCTTTTGCTTTTTCTTTTAACCAACAAATTGTTTCACCATCCTGTTTTTCGGCGAAAATTTCGGGTTTCATCGAAAAAGCTGTATTAAGCATTTCGGGCAACACAATTAAATCCGGTGATGTTTTAATTGACGTAATTTTTTCACTGAATTGAGCTAAGTTTTTTTTCTTATCCTCCCAAAACAAATCAGTTTGAATAATTGTTACTTTTAAATCTTGCATAATATTTTTGCAGCTTTTTCTAATGTTTCATTTTTTTTGGCAAAACAAAACCTAAGGTTATTATTATCAATTTTTTTATTATAAAAAGAAGAAATCGGTATAGAAGCAATTTCATATTCTTTGGTTAAGCGTATTGCAAAATCCATTTCCTTTTCATCAGAAATATTACTATAATTAAGTACCTGAAAATATGTTCCGAATGATGGGACTATTTTAAATCTTGAATCCTTAATCAAATCAAGAAAATAATCTCTTTTTTGCTGATAATATTGCCCTAATTCCAAAAAGTTATTTTCGTCTTTTAAAAATTCGGCAAGTGCATATTGAATGGGAGTATTACAAGCATAAACAACAAATTGATGAGCTTTTCGAAACTCTGTCATAAGATATTCTGGAGCTAAACAATAACCGATTTTCCATCCTGTTGCATGAAAAGTTTTTCCAAAAGAAAAAACAACAAAACTTCTTTCGGCAAGCTTTGGATATCGGCAAACACTTTCGTGTTGTTTGTTATCAAAAATAAGATGCTCATAAACTTCGTCGCTGAGAATAATAATATCTGTATTGTTTGTTATTCTCTCCAACATTTTTAAATCTTCATCACACAAAACACTGCCTGTAGGATTATGAGGTGAGTTAATAATAATCATTTTCGTTTTACTATTAATCAATTTCTTCACATCATTCCAATCCGGTCTATAATCAGGTAGTTTTAATTTTGCATAACGAACTGTGCCTCCATTAAGCAAAACAGAAGGGACGTAACTATCATAAGCAGGTTCAAAAACAATAACTTCATCATTTTCTTTTATAAATGTTGCAATTATAGTATAAATTGCCTGAGTGGCTCCGGCAGTAATATTAATTTCTTTTTCTGGATTATATGAAATCGAATATGTATTAAAAACTTTTTTTGAAATGTTCTCTCTGAGAGTTAAAACTCCGGGCATAGGAGCATACTGATTATGCCCTTTTTTCATATATTTATTAACAAGCTTAATAAGATTTTGAGAAATATCAAAATCGGGAAAACCTTGAGATAAATTTATTGCATTATTCTCATTTGCCAATTGTGACATAACGGCAAATATAGATGTTTCAGTTTTTTGTAACTTAGTAGGTATATTATTACGTAGAATAGTCATAAAATTATTTTATTAGTTAATTAGTAAAATTATTAATAGTTGTTTATTAAAAAATTTATAAAATATTCAATTCAATTTGTTTTATAAATTATAGTTTATATTTTTACGAAATATTTTAAAATAACAAAATTAATGAAAACTATTGATAAGCAAAATTTCAAAGGCAAGAAAGTCTTAATCAGGGTTGATTTCAATGTTCCATTAGACCATAATCGTCAAATCGCAGACGAAACACGAATTAGAGAATCCATACCCACCATAAAAAAAGTTCTTGATGATGGTGCAGCTGTAATTTTAATGTCACATTTGGGGCGTCCAAGAGGTGGAGTTGAAGAAGATTATTCGTTAACTCCGATTGTTCCGCTTCTTTCAAAATTATTACATACAAATATTACTTTTACAAGAGATTTGTTTGGTCCAAAAACTAAAAAATATGCTGATAAACTAAAACCCGGCGATATTATTCTTCTTGAGAATTTGCGTTTTTATCCTGAAGAAGAAAATGGAGACGAAAATTTTGCAAAAGAACTCGCTTCTTTGGCTGATGTTTATATTAATGATGCTTTTGCTACTTCACACCGAGAACACTGTTCTATAGCTATTGTTCCTAAATTTTTTCCAAAAAATAAATATATTGGTTTATTATTAGCCAAAGAATTAAAAAATCTTGACAAAATTTTACATAATGGAAATACACCCTTTACTGCCATAATTGGCGGAGCTAAAGTTTCAACAAAAATTTCAATCATAAAAAGTTTGCTTAATAAAGTTGATAATATAATTATCGGAGGTGGAATGGCTTTTACTTTTATAAAAGCTCTTGGAGGTAGTATTGGTAACTCTTTGGTTGAAAATGACAGAATTGAAGATGCAAGAGAAATGGTTCAGGAAATGATGTTGAAAGGTGTTAATTTATATTTACCAACAGATTCGGTTGTAGCAGACAATTTTTCAAATGAAGCAAACATAAAAATCTGCCCCATTGACAAAATAGAAAATGGATGGATGGGAATGGATATTGGTGAAAAAAGCTGTAGAAGATTTGCTGAAATAATTAATAAATCACAAAAAATTTTATGGAACGGTCCTATGGGCGTTTATGAAATGTCGAATTTCAAACAAGGAACAAAAGCAATTGCTATAGCCGTTGCAAGTGCAACAATCAGCGGTTCCTACTCTCTTATTGGCGGTGGTGATTCTGTTGCTGCAGTCAACAAATATAATCTTGCTGACCAAATTAGTTATGTTTCAACAGGCGGAGGTGCTATGCTTGAATACGTTGAAGGAAGAGAACTTCCAGGTGTAAAAGCACTTAACGATTAATTAAAATAATTTTAATCTGAATTTTCTTATTGGGGTTCATCAGGCTTTATTGATGGAATCATCTTATTTAACTCACTCATCTTTAATTTAGGAAAAACTGCAGGTGCAATTGATGAAATTGGATTAAACAAAAAAGATGAATCACGGGTTTCTTTTGAAACAAGATTTTGCTCTTCGTCAATTTTATTTAATAAAAAAATCAGAACGCTCAAAATAAATGCTGCTTTAAAAAATCCGAACAAAGCACCTATTAACTTATTTATTACTCCGAGTTGCAACAAATTAATAACTTTTTCGAGAGCTTTTCCTAACAGAAAAACAACAACTATTACAATAGCAAAAGTTGCTACAAAAGATATCAAAGAAATATATTTGCTTTCAACATTAAGTTTATCTGTAAGTATATCTTGAGTATAATAAGAAAAATGAATTGATACATAAATTCCCAATAGCAAAGCAATCAAAGAAGCTAATTCAATAACAAGTCCTTTAGAAAATCCTTTATATGTAATCCAAACAAGCGGAATCGCAAATATTATATCAAAATAGTTCATTATTTTCTTAAATGTTTAAGAGTTTCATTTGCATACACAAAATCGTTAATTTCTTTATTTTCGGTATGTAAAATTTCGTCTTTATTTCCTTCCCACCACAACTTTCCTTCATAAATAAAAGCAATTTTGTCCCCATGTTTTATTACAGAATTCATATCATGGGTATTGATTATTGTGGTCATTTCATATTCTTCTGTTATTTCGGTAATCAAATTGTCAATAACAATAGCTGTTTTGGGATCTAAGCCAGAATTTGGTTCATCACAAAAAAGATATTTTGGATTCATTGCAATTGCTCTGGCAATAGCTACTCTTTTTTTCATTCCACCACTTAGCTCTGATGGAAAAAGTTTGTTTGAGTTTGGTAGGTTTACTCTGTTTAAACAAAAATTAACACGTTCTAGTTTTTCTTCAAAATTCTGATTTGTAAACATTGTTAGTGGAAACATAACGTTTCTTTCAACATTCATTGAATCGAACAAAGCAGAGCCTTGAAATAACATACCCATCTCTTTTCTAAAAACTTTTCTTTTTTTGAAGGACATTTCGGAAAAATTTCTTTCATCAAAAAAAATCTGACCACTATCAACCTCAAAAAGCCCAACAAGGCATTTCATTAATACAGTTTTGCCGGAACCGCTTTGCCCAATAATTAAATTGGTTATGCCTTTTTCAAAACATACAGAAATGTTTTCTATAACCTTAACTCCTTTGAAAGATTTTGATATATTTCTTACTTCTATCATTAAAGCAATAATTTTGTAATTATTAGATTAAATAAAATAATTAATATACTGCTATATACAACTGCTTTTGTACTAGAACGACCAACTTCCAAAGCACCGCCTTTAGTAAAATATCCATGATAACCCGAAACCGATGTTATGATAAAAGCAAAAACTGCTGTTTTAAATAAAGCATAAATAACCTCAAAAGGTACAAACCATGATTGAATTCCATAAACATATGTTTCGACGGTAACAACATTTCCGAGAACTGCCGCCAACAATCCTCCAATCAATCCTAAAAACATACTTATTGCAATTAAAACCGGGTTAATAAAAACACAAGCAATTATTTTGGGGAGTATTAAATAGCCCGGGGCATTAATCCCCATTACTTCTAAAGCATCAATTTGTTCGGTAACACGCATTGTTCCAATTTCTGAAGAAATTCTTGACCCTACTATCCCTGCCAAAATTAAACTTATGATGGTTGGCGAAAATTCAAGTACGATTGATTGACGTGTTGTAAAGCCTACGGTATATAAAGGAACTAAAGGGCTGTCAATATTATAGGCTGTTTGAATAGCAACAACTGCTCCCATAAAAACAGATATAATTGCAACAATCCCAAGCGAATTTATTCCAAGATATTCTATTTCGGCAAGAATCTGTCTATATAAAACACTCCTTTTTTCAGTTTTGCTAAAAACCTGTACCAACAACAAAAAATATCTACCTATATTAAAAAACATTCTCATTTAAAGAAAAGATTTTTGCTAAATTAATACAAATAAAAAAAAAATTATGATTTTTTTCTTAAAAATAAATGAAGTTCTCAACAAAATTCTAAATTTGCAAATTGTTATGTTTATAAGGAAAAAACAAATAGTATTGTTGCTGTTTATTTTATTTTCGGCAAGCATCATAACATCTTGTTCTACTTCAAAAAGAAGAAGACCGAAGAGATGTTCCGGTTGTGCAACTTTTAGTCAGGTTCAGCAAACTGACAAACTTATAGATAATACAAATGACAGAATTTAGAAAAATCCTTTCGCAATACATCCCTGAAAATGCTGTTGACACAATCCATAAATGGAATATTAAATATAATTTTCAACTTAAGATTTCAAAACCAAGAAAAACAAAATTAGGAGATTTCAAAGCCATCAATGGTGTGTTGCCACATAGAATTAGCGTAAACAATAATTTAAATAAATATGTTTTTTTAATTACTCTTGTTCATGAAATTGCTCATTTACTTGTTTGGAATAAATATAGAAATAAAATAAAACCACACGGCAGAGAATGGAAAGAAACCTTTAGAATTTTAATGGATGATTTTTTATACTCTGATATTTTTCCCGAAGAAGTTTTTGTTGTCCTTAAAAATTATTTAAAAAACGCAACTGCATCAAGTTATTCAGATTTGGAATTATCAAGAGTGCTTATTAATTACGATAAAGAAAAAAATACCATATTTTTAGAAAATCTTGAAAAGAATTCCTTTTTTAGTTTGTCAGACAGAAGAACATTTAAAAAACTGGAAAAACGAAGAAAGCGTTATCGTTGTATTTGTTTAGAAAACAACAAAATATATTTTATTCACCCCTTAATAAATGTCATTCCAATTAAAAATTAGTTAATATTCGTTTGTTTTTTTTTAAATTTGCTGAAATTATTCAAATAACGTAAAATGAATACAAACAATTATTGTATAATAATGGCAGGCGGAATTGGTGCTAGATTTTGGCCAATGAGCAGAACAGTTCACCCAAAACAATTCATTGATATTCTTGGAACCGGAGAAACTTTAATACAACAAACTTATAATAGATTTAAAAGAATTTGTCCCAAAGAAAATATTTTAATTGTTACAAACGAAAACTATAAAGACCTTGTAATAAAACAAATCCCGGAAATTTCCGAAAATAATATTTTGTGTGAACCTATGCGAAGAAATACAGCACCATGTATTGCTTATGCAAGCTATAAAATTTATGCAAAAAATCCTGACGCAAATTTAGTTGTTGCTCCTTCAGACCATATTATTTTGAAAGAAGATATTTTTGTGGATGTTATTAAATTGTCGTTAGAAGCAATATCTGTAAACGATTGGTTGTTAACTCTCGGAATTAAACCTTGTCGTCCCGATACCGGATATGGCTATATTCAATTTAATGACGCGATTACTTACGAAAAAAATAAGAACATATTTAAAGTTAAAACTTTTACAGAAAAACCGGTTCTGGAAATGGCTAAGCAATTTTTAAAAAGCGGAGATTTTCTATGGAATTCAGGGATTTTTCTCTGGTCTGCAAAAAATATTTTAAAAGCATTTAGCGAATATCTTCCTGAAATGGACTCTATTTTCAACAAAGGTATCTCAGAATATAACACTGGTAACGAAAAAAAGTTTATAAAAAACGCATATACTCTATGTAAAAACATTTCTATTGACTACGGCATAATGGAAAAAGCCGATAATGTTTATGTATTTTCTTCTGATTTTGGCTGGTCTGATCTTGGAACATGGGGGTCGTTATACGACACTCTTAAAAAAAATAAAAAAGGAAATGCCGTGATTGGAAAAAATATTATGATGTATGATTCTAAAAACTGTATTGTAAATATGCCCAAAGATAAATTGGTGGTACTTCAGGGGCTTGATGATTATATTGTTGTTGAAGATGAAAACACTCTACTTGTTTGCAGAAAAACCGAAGAACAACAAATACGCCAATTTGTTAATGATGTAAAAATTGAAAAAGGAGAACAGTTTGTTTAATTTTTCTTTGCTCATGAAAAATTAAATACAAAAAATTTCTGAAACTTCCCCGCGTGAATAAACTTCTTATAAAAACGAAAAAATTAAATTATTAACCGAATATTAACATTTAAATTTATTATTATGAAAAAATTAATTTTTGTATTATTTATCTTAATTCTTGGAATTAAACCTACTTTACAAGCCGATGAAGGCATGTGGCTTCCAATGCTTGTTGAACGTCTTAATTATGTTGACATGCAAAAGATGGGACTTCAATTAACTGCTGAAGAAATTTATCATGCCAACAATTCCAGTTTGAAAGATGCTATTATTCAATTTGGTAACGGATGTACCGGAAGCGTTATTTCAAAAGAAGGATTAGTAATTACAAACCACCATTGTGGTTTTGGAAGAATCCAATCTCATAGTACTGTTGAGCACGACTATTTAACTGATGGTTTCTGGGCAATGACAAAAGAAGAAGAATTGGCAAACGAAGGTTTAACAGTTAGTTTTCTCGTTAGAATAGAGGATGTTGCACAAAAAGTTCTGGGTCTTGTTAAGGCTGATATGACAGAAGCTCAAAGAGCCGAAGAAATAAATAAAAGAATCAAAGAAATATCAAAAGAAGCAACAAGAGATAATAATTATCGTGCAGAAGTTAAAAGTTTCTTTAATGGAAACGAATATTATTTATTTGTTTATGAAACTTTCACAGACGTACGTTTGGTTGGTGCTCCTCCATCATCAATTGGAAAATATGGTGGAGACACTGACAACTGGATGTGGCCACGTCACACAGGTGATTTTTCAATGTTCAGAATTTATACCGCTCCAGATGGTACTCCTGCTAAATATTCCAAAGAAAACATACCACTTAATCCAAAACATTATTTACCGGTTTCAATTGACGGAGTTAAGAAAGATGATTTCGCTATGATTTTAGGATATCCAGGAGGAACTGACAGGTATATGACTTCTTACGGAATTAATCTAAATCTTGAACAAACATATCCTGCAAGAATAAAAATCAGAAGAAAAAAGCTTGATATTATGGGAGAAAAAATGGAAGTAAGCGATAAAATCAGAATTCAGTATGCTTCAAAATACTCAAGAATATCAAACTATTGGAAATATTTTATTGGAATGAGCAGAGGTCTTAACAGACTTAAAGTTGCCGAAAATAAGAAAAAAACTGAGATGGAATTTTCGTCTTGGGTAGATCAATTTCCTTCAAGAAAAGAAATATACGGAACTGCATTAAAAGATATTGAGGATGCATATAAACAAAATAAAAAATATGGTTTACAAAGATGGTATTTTATCGAAGGTATTTATT
>CAYLPA010000017.1:18036-19426 GCA_964385385.1 uncultured Saprospiraceae bacterium
AAACAAAATAAAAAATATGGTTTACAAAGATGGTATTTTATCGAAGGTATTTATTTAGGACCTGAGGTAATAGGTTTTTCAAGAAACTTTTCTTCATTATTAAAAGAATTGTCATCGGAAAATCCAAATCAGGAAAAAATCGATAAAATGATTTTGAAGTTAAAAGAAAAATCTGCTAAATTCTTTAAGGATTATGATCTTCCTACCGACAAAATTCTATGGGCAGAAATGATGAAAATGTATTCTGAAAATGTTCCTACAGAACAACAACCATCATATTTAATAAGTATTGCAAAAAAATATAAAAACGATTTTTATAAGTTTGCAAATACAGTTTATTCAAAATCAATTTTCGTTGATAAAACAAAATTAGATGCTTTTCTAGAAAAACCTTCTGCAAAAACAATTAAGAAAGACCCTGCTTTTCAAGCTATGCAAGCATTTTTCTCAAATTATTTAAAATGGGATGCTGTTGAACAAACATCGGACTCTAAACTTAAAAAAGGAAGAAGATTGTTCATTGACGGTTTGATGAAAATGAAAGAAGATAAAGTTTTCTATCCAGATGCAAATTTCACAATGCGATTATCTTATGGAAAAGTTTTGGATTATTATCCTGCTGATGCGATTTATTATAATTATTTCACAACCTTAAAAGGAGTAATGCAAAAAGAAGACCCTACTAATAAAGAATTTGTTGTTTCTGACAATCTTAAAAAGCTTTATGAGACTAAGGACTTTGGACCTTATGGCAATAATGGTACTATGAAAGTTTGTTTTATAACTAATCATGACATTACTGGTGGAAATTCAGGAAGCCCTGTAATTAATGGAAAAGGCGAACTTATTGGTCTTGCATTTGATGGTAATTGGGAAGCTATGAGTGGCGACATTGCTTTTGAACCAGATTTACAAAGAACAATTAATGTTGATATTCGTTATGTTTTGTTTGTTATTGATAAATATGCTGGAGCAAAAAATCTAATTGATGAATTATCTATTACTAAAACTCCTGAAATAAAATAAAAAAGTTTTTTATATCTATTTTTTTTTTATTTTTACTTATTATTTAATTTTTAAAACTATTAATTATGGCAGAGTTTAATTACAAGCAAATAATTTATGCAGGCATGGTTGCTATTGCTGGTGTGGATGGTAATGTTGATAAAGTTGAAAGAAAATTGGTTGACACTGTTTTTGAACATGATTTTAATATGTCAAAATCTGAGAAAAAAGATGTTCTACAAAAATGGGAAGCAAACAAAGAAGGTTTTACTGATAGTTTAATATCAGAACTAAGCCAGTTTCCTAAATTTGACCAAAGAGAAGCATTTAAAAGAATCAGCCAGTTTATTCTCTTCAAAAGCAATATGTATAACAAAAGCTCAAA